>WOYR01000039.1 GCA_011620705.1 Microbacteriaceae bacterium
CGTGGGCGATGACCTGTTCGTCACCAATCCGGTGCGCCTGCAGAAGGGCCTCGAGCTGGGCGTGGCCAACTCGATCCTGGTGAAGGTGAATCAGATCGGCACGCTCACCGAGACCCTGGATGCCGTGGCGAAGGCCCAGCGCGCCGGCTACACCGCGATCCTCTCGCACCGTTCGGGCGAGACCGAGGACACCACGATCGCCGACCTGGCGGTCGCCGTGGACGGCGGCCAGATCAAGACCGGCGCCCCGGCCCGCTCCGAGCGCGTCGCCAAGTACAACCAGCTGCTGCGCATCGAGGAGGAGCTGGGCGAGGCCGCGGTGTACGCCGGCCGCTCGGCCTTCCCGCGCGCGAAGTAGTGGGTCGAGCTACTGGGCGCCGTCGATCGCGTCCACGATCTGCTTGGCCACGTCCGGGTCGACGGGATAGTTGAACGCGAAGGCGAGCCGGGTGGCGACGCCGGTGAAGCGTTCGCTCAGTTGGGCTGCGACCTCGGCCGGTGAGCCGACTGCGCTGAACTCGGCGAGCATCTCGTCGGTGATCAGTTCGGCCATCGCGTCCCATTCGCCGCGGCGGGAGCCGCGGTTGAGATCCTCGGCCACTCCACCCCAGCCGTGCAGTTCGAGCACGCTCGCGTACGCGGGCGTGCTGCCGTAGAACGCGAGCTGCTTCTTGGTGGCGCGGATCGCGGCATCCAGCTCCTCCTGCGATGTCCCGACCGCGACCATCGACGGCACGCTCACCCCGACGGCTCCCGCCGCACGGCCCGCCTTCTCACTGCCGCGGGCCAGTGCTGGCAGGCTGACCTCCTTGAGATAGCGCACGGTGGTGAAACTGTGCGAGAGCCAGACGTCGGCGACCTCGCCGGCGACCTCGGTCATGAGCCGGCCGACGCCGGCGAGCGCGATCGGCGGCGGGCCGAAAGGATTCGGCTCGGGGGCGAACATCGGCGTCATCAGGGTGTGCTGGTAGAACTCGCCCCGGTAGTCGAGCTTCTCGCCGGTCTGCCAGCTGTGCTGGATCGCACGGACCGCGAGCACGAAGTCGCGCATCCGCTCCGCCGGGTGCGACCACGGCATCGAGAAGCGGCGCTCGATGTGCGGCTTGACCTGCGACCCCAGGCCCAGCGTGAAGCGTCCACGCGACAGCAGCTGCAGATCGTTCGCCGTCTCGGCCACCGTCATCGGGTTGCGCGCGAAGGCGACCGCGATCGAACTTCCGAGCCCGATGGTGGTCGTGCCGCGGGCGGCCGCGGCGAGCGAGATGAAGGGATCGTGCGCCAGCTCGGCGGCGCCGATCGCGTCGTAGCCGTCGGCCTCCGCCCGGATGGCGGTGGCCTCGAACGCCACGGGACCGGCGTGCACGTCGCCCCCGGTCTCGAGCGCGAACGGGCGGGTGGGGGCGGCAGTGCTCACGGTGATCCTCCTCGACATCGTGGCTCCAGGCTACGGCCAGGTCGCGGCATCCGGTGCGCGCCCTCGCTTAGCCTGGATGCATGGCCAGGCGGCAGAACACGGTACGGGTGCCCGTCGCCATGCCCGAGGAGTCGCGGCCGGCCGCCTGGCTGCGCGGCTTCCGCCTGTCCGGATTCGCCCTTTCACTGCTGCTGCTCGTGGTCGCCGCGCTGATCGTGCTCGCCCCGAGCCTCAAGACCCTCGTCGAGCAGCGCCAGCAGATCGCCGAGCTGCAGGCCGAGCTCGAGCAGGCGAAGGGCGCCGTGAAGGATCTGAAGGGCGAGGTCGACCGCTGGAAGGATCCGGCATACATCGAGTCGCAGGCGCGCAACCGGCTGTACTACGTGTTCCCCGGCGACGTCAGCTACCTCGTGATCGGGGAGGGGACGACGCCGACCACGCACGACGGGCAGCCGATCAGCGACCGGATCCAGACCACCCAGGTCGACTGGATGCGCTCGCTCCTGTCCTCCGTGTACACCGCGGGCCTCACCGAGCAGACCCCGGCCCAGCTCGAGAGTCCGAGCCAGAAACCGGCCATATCGCCCGATGGGGGGGCCGGATGACGCGCCCGCCCTTCGAGCCGCCGACCGAGACCGATGTGGCCGTCGTCAGCTCGCAGCTGGGCCGCCCCGCCCGCGGCGTCATCGGGATCGCGGCCCGCTGCCGCTGCGGCAACCCCACTGTGGTGGCGACCGCGCCGCGGCTCGACGACGGGGCGCCATTCCCGACGCTCTACTACCTGAGCCACCCGGCGGCGGCCTCGGCGGTCTCGACCCTCGAGGCGACCGGCGCGATGGCGGAGCTCAGCGCCCTGCTGGCCGACGAGGACGGCGAGCCGACCGGGCTCGGCCGGGCATACCGCGCCGCGCACGAGAGCTACCTCGCCGATCGCGAGAGCATCGACGCGGTCGAGGAGATCGCCGGATTCTCGGCAGGCGGGATGCCCGACCGCGTGAAATGCCTGCACGCCCTGGTGGCGCACGCCCTCGCCGCCGGCCCGGGGGTGAACCCGATCGGCGACCTCGCGCTGGCGCGCGTCGACTGGGCGCCCCAGCGCTGCGAGTGCGCCGAACCGGGCCCGGGAGCCCCCGAGTGACGGGGCTCCGGTGAGCCGCAGGGCGCGGGACGCTCGCAGGCGCCCGGTCCGCGTGGCCGTCGTTGCGGCATTGCTGACAGGGGCGGCGCTGGCTCCGACGGGGGCCGCGGTCGCGGCGCCGCAGCGGCCGGGCGTCGCGTCCAGCGCGGCCGATATCGTGCGCAGCAAGGAGTACTGGCTCGACGGCTACGGCATCCGCAGCGCCTGGAGCACCACCAGGGGCGCAGGGGTGACCATCGCGATCATCGACACCGGCATCGACGGCGGCGTGGCGGAGCTGCGCGGGGCGGTCGTCGGCGGCCAGGACTTCTCGGGGCGCGGCAGGCCCGCCGGCACGCCGGAGGGCGAGGGCGACGAGCACGGCACGATGGTCGCCTCCCTCGCTGCAGGGCGGGGGACCGGCTCGGATTCTGGCGTGATCGGGGTGGCGCCCGCGGCATCCCTGCTCTCGCTCTCGGTCGGTTTCGGCGAGAACAACAACGGCTCCGATCAGCAGATCGCGGATGCCGTCCGCTACGCGGTCGACCACGGCGCCGAGGTGATCAACCTCTCGCTGACCCGCAACACCCTGGGATGGCCCGAGAGCTGGGACGCGGCCTTCCTCTATGCAGAACAGCACGACGTGGTCGTCGTGGCCGCGGCCGGCAACCGCGGTGGGGGCACATCGGAGGTCGGGGCACCTGCGACGATCCCGGGCGTGCTCGCGGTGGGCGGTGTCACGCAGAGCGGGGCGTCCAGCCAGGATGCCTCGGCGCAGGGCATCACGCTCGGAGTCGCCGCGCCGAGCGAGAACCTGGTCGGCGTGGTGCCGGGCGGCGGCTACGTGCTGTGGGACGGCACCAGCGGTGCCGCCCCGATCGTGTCGGGCGTGGTGGCGCTGGTGCGCGCCGCCCATCCTGAGCTCAGCGCCGCGAACGTGATCAACCGCATCATCGCCACCGCGCACGACGCAGGCCCGAGCGGCCCCGACGACCTCTACGGCTACGGCCTGGTGGATGCCGCGGCCGCCGTCAGCGCGGACCTGCAGAGCGTGGCCGCCAATCCCCTGGGCGATCTGCAGGAGTGGATCCGGGTCAACCGCCGGGCGACCGCGGCACCGTCGCCGCCCTCCTCGGGAGTCGTCGCCGCGCCCGAGAAGATCGCCGTCTCTCCACCGCGCAGCCCGGTCGGAACACTGCTGCCGAGCCCCGTACTCTTGGAGGTGGTGGGACTGCCACTGCTGGTGGTTCTCCTCATGCTGTACGTGCTCGGCGGGCTGATCGTCGGGGCCGTGCTGCATTTCAGGTCGCTTCGCCGCACCGAGTAGATTTGATCCCGCCACTTTCCAGCGAGGAGACCCCTACACGTGCGCAAGATCCTGATCGTCGGTGGCGGGTACGCCGGGTTCTACACGGCGAAGAAGCTGGAGAAGCGGCTGCGGCGGGGCGAAGCGCAGGTGACCATGGTCGACCCGCTGCCGTACATGACGTATCAGCCCTTCCTGCCCGAGGTCGCGGCCGGCTCGATCGAGCCCCGGCACGCGGTGGTGGCGCACCGCCGTCACCTGAAGAAGACCGAGGTGATCACGGCATCCATCAGCAGGATCGACCACGCGACGAAGACCGCAGAGATCACGCCCGCCGTCGGTGAGCCCTGGACCATCGACTACGACATCGTCGTGGTGACGGCGGGATCCGTGTCGCGCACCTTCCCGATCCCCGGGGTCGCCGACGAGGCCATCGGCTTGAAGAACATCGAGGAGGCGATGGCCATCCGCGACCGGATGACCGACAACTTCGCCAAGGCCTCGAACCTCCCGGCCGGCCCCGAGCGCGATCGCCTCCTCACCACGGTCGTGGTCGGCGGCGGCTTCGCGGGCATCGAGATCTTCGCCGAGCTGCGCAGCTTCGCCAGCGCGCTGGTCGGCGCCTATCAGCAGCTCGAGATGGATGACACGCACTTCCACCTGGTCGAGGCGATGGGCCGCATCATGCCGGAGGTGTCGCTGCCGACCAGCCTGTGGGTGATCAACGATCTCGCGCAGAAGGGTGCAGAGGTCCACCTGAACACTCAGCTGGCCAGCGCGGTCGGCGGCAGGATCGAGCTCAGCAGCGGCGAGACCTTCGAATCGGACCTCATCGTCTGGACCGCCGGCGTGATGGCCAACCCGGTGGTCAAGAGCACCGACCTGCCCATCGAGGAGCGCGGCCGCCTGCGCGTGCAGGCCGATCTGCGCGTCATCGGCGACGACGGCGTGGTCCCGGATGCCTGGGGCGCGGGTGATGCGTGCGCCGTTCCCGACCTGAGCGGCGGCGGTGTCGGCGGCTTCACCGTGCCGAACGCCCAGCACGCCGTCCGCCAGGGCAAGCTCCTGGCGAAGAACCTGCTCGCCGATCTGCGCGAGGAGGACCCGGTCGACTACTTCCACAAGAACCTCGGCGCGGTGGCCGGTCTCGGCCTCTACGACGGCGTGTACCAGAACGGCCGGCTCGCCGTGAAGGGGCTGCTCGCCTGGTTCATGCACCGCGGCTACCACGGCCTCGCGATCCCCTTCTGGGAGCGCAAGGCGCGCGTGTTCGGCAACTGGACCCTGAACTTCTTCTGGAAGCGCGACCTGGTCGGCATCCCCGACCGCGATATGCCGCGCGCCGCCTTCGAGCGATGGGCGTCGCGGCCGAAGCTGTAGCTGTCGCCGCCCTCCCCGGAGGATAATCCGACGGGGAGGCCAAGCGGATGAGTTCGAGTGATTCATCCTTCTCCGGATCCATTCCGGAGTTGTATGAGCGACTCATGGTGCCCATGCTCTTCGACCCCTATGCCAGGGATCTGGCGCAACGGGCCCGCGCTCTGGCTCCGGCATCCGTTCTCGAGCTGGCAGCGGGCACCGGGGCCGTCACGCGCTATCTGGCCGAGGTGGTTCCGCCGGAGGCGACCATCGTGGCCACCGACCTGAGCCAAGCGATGATCGACGAGGCGGCATCGCGAGACATCGGGCGAGCAGTGGACTGGGTCGCGGCGGACGCGATGAGTCTGCCGTTCGCAGACTCGAGCTTCGATCTCGTGGTGTGTCAGTTCGGCGTCATGTTCTTTCCCGACAAGCCGACGGCTTTCGCCCAGGCGCGACGAGTTCTGCGTCCGGGCGGAACGCTGCTGTTCAACGTCTGGGACGGGATCGGCAGCAACGACTTCGTCGCCGTGGTTCAGACCGCGCTCGCCGAGTTCTTTCCTGACGATCCGCCGTCGTTCATGACCGAGGTGCCCCACGGCTACCATTCCGAGGAACGCATCCGGCACGACCTCGAACTGGGCGGCTTCACGCGGCCAGCCGCATTCGAGACTCTGGTGGCCGAGAGTCGAGCCGACAGCGCGGAGGCGGCGGCGATCGCCTACTGCCAGGCGAATCCGAACCGGATCCAGATCGAGCAGCGCGGGTCGCTCGATGGCGCAACGGCGCATGCGGCCGCCGCGTTGACCGCCCGGTTCGGTTCCGGCCCGATCCGGGGGCGCATTCGAGCGCTGGTGGTCACGGTCGTTCGCTGAGCGGGGGCCGCTCCCGTCGCTCGCGCCCGCGCTGGTCGCCCGCGTCATCGTGCCGTTCGGCTCGCGGGGGCCGTAATCTTCGATGCGAAGGCTCCCGTAGCCCAATCGGTAGAGGCGGGCGACTTAAAATCGCCGCAGTCTGGGTTCGAATCCCAGCGGGAGCACGGAGTTCTGGGCGTCGACTTTTTCGAGGGCATGACGAGCCGGGGGAGGCAGTCTTGGTGCAGTTGACGCCGCGGGATGAGGACATGCTGGGCTGGCTCGCGAAGGTCGGGTTCGCGGATGCCCATGCCATCCGGTGGGCGATGTCAGGTCAGGCCGATCGCGACGACGAGCAGCCCGTCGCATTGCGGAAGGCGCAGGGCTGGATGATGCGTATGGCGTCCGTCGGCGTCATCGATCGTGCCGTGCCGGCCTTCCAGTCAGCGGCGGTCGCTTGGACGACGGATCCGTTCTATGGGCGCAAGCCGGACATCCACCGCCAGACGATGATGTCTAGCCCGGCATTGCCAATCGTGTCTAATGCAATATAGACTGATAACCTCGTGAAGAAGGCGGAGCTCGAGAAGCGCATCAAGGCCCTCGTGAAATTTCACGATGCAGAGTGGCTGTACCTCGGTGGCACGAAGCACGACAAGTACAGCCTGAACGGGACGGTCATCATGATCCCCCGGCATCGCGAGATCGGCGAGTCCCTGGCCGCGAAGATCTTGAAGGACTGCCATAAAGCGCTTGACCAAGAGGACAACTGACATGGCTCGCAACGCAGAACGGTACGACGTGACTGTCCGCCGGGATGGCCGCTTCTGGTACGTCGACATCCCGGCGCTCGACGGTGCGACTCAGGCGCGCAATCTTTCGGAGATCGACGAGATGGCGAAGGACTACATCGCCGAGGTAACAGGGACTCCGGCAGACCAGCTCGAGGTCGTGGTGACGATCGTGTTGCCGGCCGATGTGCAAGCACACCTCGCGGCCGCGTCAGCGCTCCGGGACCAGGAGGCGCACGCTCGCTCGCGTGCGGCCGAGGAATCACGCGCGGCGGCACGTGCACTGAGGTCCCGGGGGCTCACTGTGCGCGAGGTTGGTGCGGCACTCGGGATCTCGCACCAACGCGCCCAGCAACTCGTCAGTGTCTGATTCGAAGGCAGTCGCGAGACGTGAGCCGACTTTGGGGGACCCCCAACGAGAGCGACGAGATGGCGAAAGGACTGCATCACCGAGGCCACTGGGACCCATGTGGATCGGATCGGACTCGCCGTGACGATCGAGTTGCCGGCCGGCATGCAGGCGCACCTGGCGGCGGCGCGTGCGTTGAAGTCCCAAGGGCTCACCGTGCGGGAGGTACGGGCCGCGCTTGGCATTTCGCATCAACGCGCACAACAGCTCGTCAGCGCTCAACCAGAAGTGGCATTCGGGTGAGCGTCGCGCCCGACCACATGACGGTTTCGGACCTGAAGGCCTTGTCTGGATGCCCACAGGGACGCTGCGGGCATCCAGACGGCGGACGATTCCGGGCACGCGACGGTGTTCCGTCGCTTCGCGCTGTGCTCGGAATCAGCCCTCTTGAACGCGCTGCCAGCTGAAGGGCCCGAACGAGGTCGACGTCGAGGCGGCGTGGCCGCCCGGCGTGACCGTCAGTCGCAGGTACTCCAGCGGCACGGTGCTCCCGTGGACGACGACCCGGTGGAAGTTCGGGACATCGTAGGACGGGTGGCTGTTCCAGTCGTCGGAGGCGCACACGCCGCTGTCGCCGGCACAGGGTGCGCCCTGCTTCAGCGGGTTGTCCGAACGGTATGTGTGGGAGTCGCCGTTGAACAGGATCACCGGCTTGCCGAAGTCGGTCGTGTGGGCGGCGAGGCTCGACACGATCGGCTCGTAGTTGCTGAGGTGGGAGGCGTTCGCCGCCCCGTCCAGATCCCACATGTCCGCTTGGGTGATCACGACGACGCCCTGAGCATCGTGTTCCTGCGCGACGCCGAACGCGGCATCGAGCCAGCGGAGGTCGGCCGCAGTGCGCTGGGCGGCCTCGGTGGTCTGCTCGTTGCTCGCGGCGGGAGTGCCGTACCACGGGTCCGCGTCGTTGTTCGATCCGCCCGGGATGTTCA
>WOYR01000036.1 GCA_011620705.1 Microbacteriaceae bacterium
CATCACCGCGACCCGGTCGGCGACGGCGAGCGCCTCCTCCTGGTCGTGGGTGACGAACAGGGTCGTGATGCCGAGCTCGGTCTGGATGCGGCGGATCTCGTCGCGCAACTGCAACCGCACCTTCGCATCGAGGGCCGACAGCGGCTCGTCGAGCAGGAGCACCCGTGGCCGGGTGACGAGGGCGCGGGCCAGAGCGACGCGCTGCTGCTGACCCCCGGAGAGCTGGTGGGCGTAGCGCGCTCCGAGGTCCTCGAGACCGACCATCTCGAGGGCCTCCTGC
This sequence comes from Microbacteriaceae bacterium, assembly GCA_011620705.1. Classification (GTDB taxonomy): domain Bacteria; phylum Actinomycetota; class Actinomycetes; order Actinomycetales; family Microbacteriaceae; genus Lysinimonas. Next base: position 281 of record WOYR01000036.1, read on the forward strand.
GCTCGCCGCGTGCGGTCGGCCGGCTCGACCTTGCGCATCCGCAGGCCGAACTCGACGTTCTGCATGGTCGTCATGTGCGGGAACAGCGAGTACGACTGGAAGACCATTCCGATGTCGCGCTTGTTCACCGGCGTGCCCGCGACATCCTCGCCGTCGATCCGGATGCGCCCCGAGGTGATCTGCTCGAGACCCGACAGCGAGCGCAGCACCGTGGTCTTGCCGCAGCCGGAGGGGCCGAGCAGGGCGACGAACTCGCCCGGCTCCATGGTGAGGTTCACGCCGGTCAGGGCGCGGCTGCTGCCGTAGTCCTTCACGACGTCGACGAGTTCCACGGTCGCCCCGGGGTGCGTGACGTACTGCGCCATGCTGTCGGTCGTGATGTCGATGGTGGTCATGGTCAGTCCTTGGATCGGGGGCGGATGGAGCCCAGGCGCCCGATGATGAGCAGCAGCACGAAGGCCAGGATCAGCGCCAGCAGCGAGAAGATGACGGCGACGTACGGGTCCGTGTGCTGAATGAGCACCAGCGCGGTCTGGAAGGTGGTGCGGCCGAGGAACGAGGCGATCGTGTACTCGCCGAGCACGACGGCGATGGTGATGAAGCATGCCGCCAGGATGCCGCGGCGCAGATTGGGGATCACGATGCGCCACAGCACCGGCAGCCAGCCCGCGCCGAGGGACCGGGCGGCCTCGGTCAGCGTGACGACGTCCACGCCGGCCAGGTTGACCGCGATCGGGCGGTAGGCGTACGGGAGCGCGATGACGCCGATGGCGAAGCCGAGCGTCCAGGCGTCCGAGCCGAGCAACTGCGACAGCACCGAGTAGACCGGGATGAACCCGACGACCAGCACGACCGTCGGGACGGTGATGGGGAGCAGGCACACGAACTCCAGCACGCGGCGCAGCTTGGGGTAGCGCAGCTCGACCAGGATCATCACCGGCAGCAGCAGCACCAGGATGATCGCCACCGTGATCACGCACAGCGCGAGGGAGTTCTGGATGCCGACGAACAGCCCGTCGTATGTGTACTCCAGCGCGGGGTTGAAGACATCGATGTAGTGGCCGACCGTGTAGCCGCCCTGGTTGGACCGGAACGAGAAGATCACCATCGCGGCGATCGGCAGCAGGAACAGCGCGCCGATGATGATCAGGATCACCACACTGGTCGGCATCGACGGCTTCGCGCCGTAGCGCGGGGACCGTCCGGCGCGGGCCGCGACGAACGGCTCCGCGGCGGGGCCGGCCTGCAGCGGGGTGAGGGATGCGTCCACCGCCGTCATGTCAGCTCCCCCATCGCGCGGCGCGGCGCTGCAGCACGCCGTAGGCCGACATCAGCACGACCATGACCACGATCATCCCGAGCGCGATCACCCCTGCCTCGTTCTCGTGGCCGACCACCGTCTCGCTGGTGAGCGCCCGCTGGATGTCGAGCGGCCAGATGCCGCCCTGGCTGATCAGCGCGGCGGCGGTGGCGAAGGAGGAGAAGGCGTTCGCGAACAGCAGGATCATGCAGCCGAAGAAGGCCGGCGCGAGGATCGGGAAGCCGACCTGGCGCCAGTAGGTCCAACGGCTGCCGCCGAGGGTCGCCACGGCCTCGCCCCACGCCGGCTTGAGAGCCTCGAGTGCGGGCATGAAGGTGAGCACCATGAGCGGGATCTCGAAGTAGAGGTAGACCAGGGTGAGCCCGGGCACGGTGTAGATCGGCGATGACAGCGCCGAGTCGCCGAACAGCTGCTTGGCGATCACGATGATCAGTCCCTGATTGCCGACCGTCGCGATGAAGGCGAAGGCCAGCATCACGCCGCCGAACTGGGCGAGCACGCTGGACGCGGAGTCGACGATGGTGCGCAGCCAGCCGTCGGGGTTCATCCCCAGCATGGCGTAGCAGACCAGGGCGCCGATGACAGCACCGAGGATGGCGCTGGCCGCCGACAGGCCGAGCGAGCCGACCAGGTCCTTCAGGATGACCGGATCGCCGAAGGCCGAGAAGTTGGAGATCGTGAACGCGCCGGCGGAGGTGAAGAAGCCGCTGGCGATCGCGAGCACGGCGGGGATCCCGAGGAAGAGGATCGCGTACACCGAGAAGGGGATGAGCCCGATCCAGCCGGTCCCGGGGCGGCGGGGCGGACGCGCGCCACGGCGCCGGGGGGTGGCCCCGGCGCCGTGGTTCGATGCGAGAGCAGTCATCAACCGACCGCGGCAGCCCACTTCGCGCTGAGCAGCGACGCGGCCTTCGTGGCCTGGTCGGCGGTCAGCTGCACGAAGTCCTTCGGCGCGGCGCCGACCTTGCTGAGTGTCGCTGCGTCGACCGTCTTGGCCTTCTCCATGGCGGCGAGCTGCGCCGGGTAGGCGCCGGCGGCCAGGTAGAGGTTCTGCACCGCCGGGGTGTAGATGTACTCCTCCCACAGGCGCGCGGCGGCCGGGTTCGGCGCGTCGGCGTTGATGGTCTGGTTGTAGTAGCTGCCCAGGCCGGCGCCCGGAAGCACGACGGTCTTCCAGTTGGGGTTGCCCGCCGAACCTGCGGCCGGACCCCACGCGACATTGTTGAAGCTCCACTGGATGACGACCGGGGTCTCGCCCGAGGCGACGGTGGCCTGAGTGGGCAGCGTCGAGAGGAAGTTGCCGGACTGCTTCAGCTTCTGGAAGAAGTCGATGCCGGGCTGGATGTCGTCCGCCGATCCGCCGGACTGCAGCGCCGCCATGTAGACGGCCGATGCGGCCTCGTTGGCCTGCGTCGGGTCGCCCTTGATGGCCACCGAGTTCTTGAAGTCGGAGCCGAGCAGGTCGTCGATCTTCTTGACGCCGTTGGGGAACTTCTTGGTGTCGTAGCCGACCGACATCAGGCCGGTGTAGTCGTAGTACCAGAGGCCGTCGGCGTCCTTGTAGTCGGCCGGGATGTCGTTCCAGCTCTGCACCTTGTACGGCGCGAACAGGTCCAGGTTCTGGTTCATCACCGCGGTGCCGATGTCGAAGACGTCGGGGGCGGTGGACTGGCCCTTCTGGGCCTTGGCCGCGGCCACCTCGTCCGCGCTGGAACCGTCCGGGTTGGCGGAGTTGATCTTGATCTTCGGGTACTTCTTCTCGAAGCCCTGGATGATCTGGCCGTAGTTGGCCCACGACGGCGGGAGGGTGATCACGTTGAGGTGCCCTTCGGCGTTCGCGGCGGCGACGAGGCCGTCCATGCCGCCGAAGTCGTCGGCGCTGGTCGCCTTCTGCGCCTCGGCGAGCGTGAGCGTCTTGGTGCTGCTGCTGCTTCCGCCGCCGGCCGTGCCGGCGCAGCCGGCGAGCGCGAGCGCCGCAGCGGCCGCGATGGCCGCGCCGGCGAGGTAACGCTTCTTCATGGAATGTGTTCCCTTCCCATGGCACCGCCCGCGGTCGTCCGCGCTGTGGGGCGGACTCTCGGATCCCGGGGACGATCCGCGCTCACACTGAGGGCTGCAGATGACGCGGCGGGGAAAGTCGGGTGAACGATGGGGGCGGTTCAGGAGAACGTGGCGAATGTGCGCTCGGCGAGTCCGAGTGAGATCGTCATGCCCACCCCGCTCGTCACGATGGCTGCGGTCGCGCCCGGCTCCGGCTCCGCGACCAGGAAGGACTGCTGGGGGCTCGAGGCGTAGACCCCCTGCCAGCGCTCCAGCACCTGCAGCCGCGGCGTCCCGAGGAGGGTCGCGACCGCGTCGAGCAGCGTGTCGGCGATCGGTTCCGCGAGGAAGGGATCCTGCGTGAGCGCATAGCGGTGGGAGTCGCCGACGATGAGCGTTCCGTCCGGCCGCTGGGTGAGCATCACGTTCGCCCCGATGCCGACAAGCTCCGGATGCCGGGCCGCCATCTCGGCACGGAGGGCGGCTGCGACATCCGTCTGGGCGAAGGCCGGGTAGCGCAGCATCGAGGTGCCGGTCAGCACGGCGGGGCCGAGCCTCAGCCCGTCGGGCGCGGCCACCCGCGCCATCTGCAGACCGCAGCGCTCGACCTGGTTCTCGTCGGCGAACTCGGGGTAGAGCAGATCGAGGTCGTGCCCGACGCAGACGATCGTGCGGGCCGCGAGGAAGTCGCCGCGGCTCGTGCGCACGACGCCGCCCGCCGCGCCGAGAAAGCTGGTGCGCCAGGAGAACGCCACCCCCGGCTGCGCGGCCAGCCAGGCCGCGAGCGCCGCCACCGCCTCGCGGGGGTCGACGCGCAGGTCGTCGCGCAGCATGGCTCCCCCGCGGATCGCGGGATCGGATGCTTCACCCAGCAGCGCCCGCACCTCGCCCTCCGTCAGCAGGCGCACCTGCCCGCTCTCGCGCGAGGCGGACAGCTCCTCGAGCACCGCGGACTCCGCGGAGGTCCTCGCGATCGCCAACGCGCCGGACTCCACGTGGAAGAATCCGGCGCGCGAGCCGTACTCGAGCCACTTCTCGCGCGCCACGAGCGCCAGCTCGAGCAGCTCACCGGATTGCGCGGTGACGCAGGCATGCCCGAAGTTGCGCACCGATGCGCCGACTGCGCGGGAGTCCCGGTCGATGACCGTGACGCTGAGCCCCCGCTCGACCGCGGCGATCGCGTGGGAGAGGCCGGCGATCCCGGCTCCGACGACGAGGATGTCGGACGTGCGCGTGCTGCTCATCCCGGGCACTCTTGCGCGGGACACGCCGTGCAGCAAGCCGATCGCCCGCCGATCCACGACTCGTCGCCCGATGTTCACCGTCCGGATGCCGGGAGCCGCCATGCTCGGCTCATGATCGACTTGGTCGCCCTCGACATGGCCGGAACCACCATCGACGACCACGGCGCCGTCTACGTCGCCCTGCGGCGCGCCGTGGAGGAGACCGGGGCGGCCGTCGCGGCCCAGGATCTGCAGCACTGGATGGGCACCGACAAGGTCGAAGCCATCACCGCGCTGATGCGGCTGGGCCGCATCGAAGCCGATGAGAAGGCGGTGGCCGCCGCGTTCCGGCGCTTCCGGGCCCTGCTCGACGAGTTCTACCTGGAGTCGCCGCCCGTCGCGCTGCCGGGCGTGGAGGACGCCTTCGCGACGCTGCGCGACCGCGGCGTCCGCATCGCGCTCACCACCGGATTCGACGACAGCGTGGCCGTACCGCTGCTCGCCTCGCTGGGCTGGAAGGCCGGGCCCGGCGAACTGCTGGACGCGGTGGTGACCACCTCGCAGGTGCGGGCGGGCCGGCCTGCGCCCTACCTCATCCACCACGCCATGGAGCTCACCGGCGTCGCCGACGTCCGCCGGGTCCTTGCAGCAGGCGACACGATCGTCGACCTGCAGGCGGCCTGCAACGCCGGCGTGATCGCGGTCGGCGTGACGACCGGTGCGCTGTCGCGCGAGGATCTGGAGCGGCATCCGCACGACTACGTGCTCGACGGGGTGGTCGACATCCCGGAGCTGGAGGAGGCCCGGGTCTGACTCTCCTGTCGGTGCTCGTGGGTATGGTCGACCACGATGCCAGACACGATCTCCCCGGCGAGCGCGCGGCGCATCGCCCTTGCGGCGCAGGGGTTCGGGACGCGGCATCCGGCTGCGCGGACGGACGGCCAGGTCGGCACCCGCCAGCTGAACCTGGTGATCCAGCGGCTCGGCATGCTGCAGATCGACTCGGTGAACGTGTTCGAGCGCAGCCACTACCTACCGGTCTTCGCCCGGCTGGGACGTTATGACAAGGCGCTCCTCGACCGGCTGACCCTCGCGCGGCGCGGCCCATACACCGAGTACCTGGCGCATGTCGCGACCTTCATCCCGACCATCGATCTGCCGCTGTTCGCATTCCGCAAGGCGCAGCTGCGCGCGAAGTACGGGCAGCACGAGTGGGTGCGCGCCAACCAGCCGATCCTCGACTGGCTGCTCGCCGAGCTGGCCGAGAAGGGCCCGCTTCCGGCCAGCCGCTTCGAGCACGAGGAGAACGTGCGCAAAGGCCCGTGGTGGGGCTGGAGCAGCGTCAAGCAGGGCCTGGAGGTGCTGTTCGGCTGGGGCGACGTCGTCTCGGCGGGTCGGCGCAACTTCGAGCGGGTCTACGCCCTGCCCGAGCAGGCGCTCCCCCCGGCGCTGCTGAACGTCGAGATCGAGAAGGATGCGGCGATCCGCGAGCTGGTGCGCCGCGCGAGCCGCGCGCTCGGCATCGGCACCGTGAAGGACATCGCCGACTACTACCGGCTCCAACAGGCCGAGACGAAGGCTGCGGTGCTCGAACTGGTCGACGCGGGCGAGCTGCACCGCGTGACCGTGCCGGGATGGCCGGGGCCGGCCTATCTTCATGCCGAGGCCCGCATCCCGCGCCGGATCGAGGGCGCCGCGCTGCTGTCGCCGTTCGATCCGGTCGTGTGGGAGCGCGCCCGCGCGCTGAGGATGTTCGGATTCCACTACCGGATCGAGATCTACACCCCCGCGCCGCAGCGGATGTTCGGCTACTACACGCTGCCGGTGCTGATCGATGAGGCGCTGCCCGGCCGGATCGACCTCAAGTCGGACCGCCGGAACGGCGTGCTGCGCGTGCAGTCCGCCTGGCACGAGGCCGGCGCACCGGCGGGCATGGAGGAGCGTCTGGTCCCGGTGCTGCGCGAGACCGCGGCGTGGCAGGGACTCGAGCGCATCGAGGTGATGGACCGCGGCGACGCGGCCCGCACCCTGGCGAGCGCGCTGGGGCTCAGAGCGCTCTCATGACCCGACGCCCGAGACGGGCGTCGGCGCTGGGGTCGCGGCGAAGACCAGAAATGGTCTTCGCTCCCAGCTCCACCGCGCTACATCCGGGTGGCGTTCTGCTCCAGGCGGGCGATCCGGTCGGGGATCGGCGGGTGGGTGCTGAACAACCGCGCCAGGAAGCCGGGGCGGTTGGGATCCGCGATCCACAGGTGCGACATGGCCGTGCTGGTCCGTGCCACCGGGCGGAAGTTCGTCTGCAGCTTGGCCAGCGCCGTCTCGAGTCCCTCCGGATCGCGAGTGGTGAGCGCGCTCGTCGCGTCGGCCAGGTACTCGCGCTGCCGCGAGATGGCGGCCTGCACGACCGCAGCCGTGATCGGCGCGAGGATGGCGGCCACCAGTCCGATGACGATGACGACCAGGAAGGCCGGTCCGCCCAGATTGCTGTTGCGACTGCGACCGCCCCAGAAGATCATCCGGAAGATGATGTCCGAGATCAGCCCGACCGCGACGACCAGGCCGAACACGATCAGCGAGACCCGGATGTCGTAGTTCCTGACGTGGCCCATCTCGTGGGCCATCACCCCCTCGAGCTCGCGGTCGGTCATCAACTCGAGCAGCCCGGTCGTCGCGCAGACGACGGCGTGCTGCGGATCCCGGCCGGTCGCGAAGGCGTTGGGGGCAGGGTCGTCGATGATGCAGACCTTCGGCATCGGCAGCCCGTCGGTGATCGCCAGGTTCTCGACGATCCGGTACAGGCGCGGGTTGTCGGCTTTCTGGATCTGCTGCGCACCGCTCAGCGCAAGCGTCTCGGCGCCCGCCAGGAAGTACTGGAAGATCGCGTAGGCGAGGGCGATCACGAAGACCACGACCGCGATCGACCAGCTGTTGTAGAGCCACGCAACAAGCACCCCGAGACCGCCGATCACGATCAGGAAGATCGCGATGATGAGGATCGTGTTGCGCTTGTTCGCGGCGATCGCGCTATACATGCGATGCCGTTCTGTTCATGATCCGCCTGTCAGAACTGCACCTTCGGCGGCTCGGCGATCGATGCTGCGTCGGCGACTTCGAAGAACTCGCGCGGCGTGAAGCCCCAGCTCTTGGCGAACAGGCTGTTCGGGAAGGTCGCGATCTTGGTGTTGAGTTCGCGCACGCCGCCGTTGTAGAAGCGGCGCGACGCCTGGATCTTGTCCTCGGTGTCGACCAGCTCGCCCTGCAGCTGGAGGAAGTTCT
>WOYR01000028.1 GCA_011620705.1 Microbacteriaceae bacterium
CCTCGCGGGCGCATCACGCGCGGGACCACAGGGGTCAACCGGCTGCGCCGGGTCGATCGGTGGATCGCCGCACTCCCCGTCGTGAGGAGCACTGACGACCCTCTCGTGGTGGACCTCGGCTATGGGGCATCGGCGACCACGACGCTGGAGTTGCGCGACCGGCTCGCGACCGTGCGGCCCGAGGTCGCGGTGCTCGGGGTCGAGATCGATCCGGAACGGGTCCGGATCGCGTCGGAGGCCGCGCGCGACGGCGTCGCCTTCCGACTCGGCGGCTTCGAGACGCCGACCCCGGATGGCCGTCGCCCCGCGGTGATCCGGGCCCTCAACGTGCTGCGGCAGTACGAGGAGGGCGAGGTCGCCGAGGCGTGGGCGACGATGACGGCGCGGCTGCAGCCCGACGGCGTGCTGGTCGAAGGCACATGCGACGAGGTCGGCCGGGTGGCGAGCTGGATCGCCCTGGGCCCTGACGGTCCGCGGACCTTCACGATCTCGCTCCGGCTTGCCTCGCTCGAAGAACCCTCCATCGTCGCCGAACGGCTGCCGAAGGCGCTGATCCACCGCAACATCCCGGGCGAGCGCATTCACGAGCTCCTCCGGGAACTCGACCGGCTCTGGGCGGTGCACGCGCCGCTCGCGGTCTACGGCCCGAGGCAGCGCTGGATCGCGGTGGTGGGCTCCCTGCGCGACGCCGGCTGGCCGGTGCACGCCGGCCGCCCCCGCTGGCGCCTGGGCGAACTCACGCTGGACTGGGCCGCCGTCGCCCCGCTCTCCTCCGCGAGAGCACGCTCTTTTGCGGGCCCTCGACGCTGAGAGTACGCAAATCTCCGTACTTTCGCGGAGGTCGTCAGAGGGATGGCAGCAGCGCGCGGGCGGCGTCCGGCTCCAGGCCGGTGCCGATGAGCAGATCGATGACCAGGGGGCGCAGCAGCAGGACGATCGCGGCGTCGGCGACCCCGGCATCCGGGATCACGACGGCGGGATCGAGCCGGCGCGCCAGATCGCTCAGCAGCGACCGTGCCTGACCGGTCAGCAGCAGATCGTCGAGCTCGCGCCCGAGGAGGGTGAGCGCGGTCGCGACCTCGCCGACGAGGCCGGCCAGTGCGGGTCGGGGGACGCCGTCCCGCACCAGGAACTCGACGCGACGGGCGAGAGTGCGCAGGTGCCGCGACGCCAGATCGGCCGAGCTCCGCACCCGCGCGTTGCGGCGCAGTTCTGGCAGCTGCCTGCGCAGGAACGGGGAGATCCGCGAGACCGACAGCGCGGTGTCGAGCGAGGCGTCCCAGTCGTCGATCAACGGCTGGGTGCGGCGCAGTCGGGTGAGGGCGAGCTCGCCCGCCGCCTCATCCGCATCGTTCAGGCTGTCGACGATCGACCCCATGGATTCGCTCAGCACCGAGAAGAGCACACGTCCGTCGCGCCGTGCGGCCCGGGTCGGATCGCGGGGGATGAGCGCCGTGACCACCAGGGCGACGGCGCCGCCGACCATGGCGTCGAAGGTGCGGCCGAAAGGACCGCCGGCCGGCACGGGCAGCAGCAGCACGAGGGCCGACGGCACCGCCGCCGCAACCGCGAACGCGGGATTCGACGACACCGCGCGCCCGACCACGAAGACGACGAGCAGCACGACGAGCAGCTGCCAGAGCCCTTTGCCGATCAGCAGCGAAAGCCCGTCGCTGAGGGCGACTCCGAGCAGGATGCCGAGCACCGACTCGGCGACCCGGCGAGGCCGTGCGTCCCGCGAGAAGCCGAGCGCGTTGATGGTCAGCGTCACGGCGAGGATCGGGACGGCGTGACCCAGGCCCCAGTGCGCGATCGAGTACGCCGCCGCGACCGCGACCAGGATCTGCCCGATCGCCGGAAGCGAGTGCAGCACCCGCCTTCCGGCCATCCGCGCGTCGAGCCGGCGTCGGACCCGGCGTTCGAGGCGGCGCAGCTGCGCGGCCGTCGAGCTCGCACCCGTCGACGCGGCGGCCGTCGAGCCGCTGTCCGTCGGCTCAGCCACGGTGCGTCCCCGGCCGGCTAGCGCCGCACGGCCCCGAGCCGGGGCAGGCGCGGCACATCCGCCTCCGCTCCGGCATCCGGAGGCACGATCACCTGCTGTGCGGCGGCGAGCACCTGGCCGCCGGCAGTCGGCACGGTCAGCGCGGCCGTCGGGTCGGTCGACCGCTTCAGCACCGCCAGCGCGATCGGCCCGAGCTCATGATGCAGCGAGGCTGCGGTGATGCGGCCGACCACGCCGCCCTCCGAGTCGAGCAGCACCTCGTCGCCGGGTGACGGCAGCACGCCCTCCGAGCCGTCCAGGTGCAGCAGCACCAGCCGGCGCGGCGGATGCCCGAGATTGTGCACCTTGGCGACCGTCTCCTGCCCGCGGTAGCAGCCCTTGCTCAGGTGCACGGCGGAGCGGATCCAGTCGAGCTCGTGCGGGATGGTGGTCGAGTCCAGCTCGGTCGCGGCGCGCGGGCGCCAGACTTCGATCCGCAGCGCCTCGAGGGCGAGCATTCCCGCAGCGGGCACCGAACCGAGCTCGTGCAGCCGCGAGCGCTCGACGAGCACCTCGAAGTAGTTCCAGTCGTCGGCCGGGTGCGCGTCGATCTGCGCGTACTGGAATCCGCCGGCGACGACCGACCGCCACGGGTCGACCCACACGAGCGGAACGCCGTTCGGCGCTGCTGCCACGGACTCAAGACGCGGATGCGCGGCGATCTCACCGATCGCGCCGATGGTCGCGAACTCCGCGGAGCGGTCGGCCACCTCGACGCGCAGCATGAAGCGCATCTTCGTCAGGAAGGCGAGGAAGCCGGCGCCGGTGCCGGCATCCATCAGCAGCCAGGCGGTCTCGCCGTCGTCGAGCACCCGCGCGGCGTATTCCACGCGGCCGCTCGGATCGAGCAGCAGGGTCTCGGCCGATGCGCCGGGGGCGAGGCCGATCAGGCGCTGCGACGTGAGCGAGTCGAGCCAGCTCAGGCGGTCGGGGCCGCTGACCGACAGGATGTCGCGATCCGACAGATCCACGATGGCCCTGCCTGCTGCGAGCTCGCGCTGCTCCCCGAGCGGGTTGCCGTAGTGCTGCGGCGGGGCGCCGACGGCGCCCTCGCGGAGGGTGAAGGGATCGACCCGGGCCTCACTCGACACGGGCGAGCCTCCCCGAGGCGTGCGTGCGCAGATCCTGGCCGAGGGCCGCGATGTCCCACGCCCACAGCAGGTGGCCGTCGACCAGGCCGTAGAGGCGGGTGGCGGCCGCGTACTCCTTGGCCGAGGCGGTGCGCACAACGGCATCCGTCGCCAGGTCGATGCGCGGCCCCTTGATCCGGCCGAGGTAGAGCTCGCTGACGCCGCCCGGGTGCAGGATCGAGACCTCGAGCTCGAAGGCGCCGTCGGCCGTGCGCAGAGTCTCGACCTCCTCGGCGGTGGTGAATACCGGCTCGCCGATGCCGGGGAGCATGCCCGGTCCGGCGTCGGCGGCGCCCAGGGGCCGCGCCAGACGCCAATAGCCCATCTCGGAGAACAGCGGTGCCGGCGCGGAGGCGGGCTCATCATCCGCCGCCGCGCCGTCGGGCGCGCCGAACAGCCAGGTCGACGAGCTGTACTGCACATGCGGGGTGCCGTCCTGGGTGAACGCGACGCGCTGCCCGAACTCGTACTCGCGGATCTCGTCATCGACCTGGTATGCGACGATGCCGCTCCCCTCCCAGACGCCGAGCAGCCACGACAGCGGCACGATCTCGGCCGGCAGGGCGGTGTCGAGTTCGAACACGGGCGCACCCACGCGATGAATCAGGACTGGCCGCGGAACAGGTTGTACAACACCATCACCGAGACGAAGGCGATCGCCAGCCCGGCGAGCGTGAGCAGTCCCACGAAAAGCAGTTCGAGGGCGAGAATCATGGCATCAGTCTACGGTTCGCCGCGGTGCGGCGCTCAGACCAACGCGAGGATGCCGGTCGCCACGGCGCAGATGACGAGGGCGCCGCCGATGCTGGCCATCATCCGGGTCACCAGGCCCTCCTTGCGCTGCAGCGCCAGTTGGATCGCCATGGTCACCAGCACCGAGACGGCCAGCACGATCGGCAGCCAGGTGAGCGAGGCGGATGCTGCGAGCACTCCCACCACGACGGCGCCGATGAGCGCGACCACCCACACGGGCACCACGCTGCGAAGCGACCAGGCCATGGCTCGATCGTACCGGCGCCCCCGGAATCCGGCCCCGGCCTGGGAAGGGGCGGTGCGGAATCCGTCGATACACTGTGCGGTAGGCGTTTTGGAGGACTCCCTTGGCCCAGCTGTTGATCCTGACCTCTGCGGTCGACGGCGACGTTCTGCCCGCGCTCGGCCTGCTGAGTCATCGCAGCCGGTCGATCCCCGCAGAGCCTGCCTCGTTGATCAACGCCCCTGCCGCCGATCTGATCTTCGTGGATGCCCGGCAGGATCTGGCCAGTGCCAAGTCGCTCTGCAAGATCCTGAACACCACCGGGGTCACCGTCCCACTCGTCCTGGTGCTCACCGAGGGCGGGCTCACAGCGGTGTCCGCGGACTGGGGGGTCGACGACGTGCTGCTCGAGTCGGCGGGCCCCGCAGAGGTGGATGCCCGCATCCGGCTCGTGATCGGACGCCTCGCCCAGGAGAAGTCGGCATCCAAGATCCAGGCATCCGGCGTCGTGATCGACGAGGCCAGCTACTCCGCCAAGGTGCACGGCCGCCCGCTGGATCTGACCTTCAAGGAGTTCGAGCTGCTGCGCTTCCTGGCGACGCACCCCAGCCGCGTGTTCACCCGCGAGCAGCTGCTCAGCGAGGTCTGGGGCTACGACTACTTCGGCGGCACCCGCACGGTCGATGTGCATGTCCGGCGCCTGCGGGCCAAGCTCGGCGACCTCGAGTCGCTCATCGGCACGGTCCGCAACGTCGGATACCGCTTCAACGTCTACGACGACGAGGCGGAACGCCTGCCCGCTCCGGTCAACTGACCCGTTAAGACGCCATTCACCGCACGATGCCATGATGGGTCGATGGAGAGCGACAGCCCCCTCGGCGATGCCACGATCGCGGCCGATCTGCTCGACGACGACGAGGCCGAACCCGTCCTGGTGGATGACGGCACCCTTCGGCCCGACCGCTTCCTCGACCGCGAACTGAGCTGGCTGGCTTTCAACCAGCGGGTGCTCGAGCTCGCGGAGGACTCGAACCAGCCCCTCCTCGAGCGCGCCAACTTCCTCGCCATCTTCGCCAGCAACCTCGACGAGTTCTTCATGGTCCGCGTCGCCGGCCTCAAGCGCCGCATCGCGACCGGGCTCGCCGTGCCGACGAACGTGGGCCGCGCCCCGCTCGACGTGCTCGCCGATATCAGCCAGAAGGCGCACGAGCTGCAGGAGCGGCACGCACTGGCATTCCGCGACACGATCAAGCCGGCTCTCGACGAGGCCGGCATCCACATCGAGAGCTGGAGCGACCTCGACGAGAAGGACCGCCAGCGCAGCGACGAGATCTTCTCCAGCCAGATCTTCCCGGTGCTGATGCCGCTCGCGGTCGACCCGGCGCATCCCTTCCCCTACATCTCGGGCCTGTCCCTGAACCTGTCGATCCGGGTGCGCAACCCGAAGACCGGCAAGGAGGAGTTCGCGCGCCTCAAGGTGCCGCAGAACCTTCCGCGCTTCGTGCAGCTGCCCGACGACGAGCGCGGACTGCTGCGCTACATCCCGCTCGAGGACCTGGTCGCCAACCACCTCGGGGAGCTCTTCCCCGGCATGGAGATCGTCGCCCACCACGAGTTCCGCGTCACGCGCAACGAGGATGTCGAGGTCGAGGAGGACGAGGCGGAGAACCTCCTGCAAGCGCTCGAGAAGGAGCTGCTGCGCCGCCGCTTCGGGCCGCCGATCCGGCTGGAGATCAGCGACGACATGGACGACGTCACCCTCAGTCTGCTGATGAGCGAGCTCGACATCACCGAGCAGGAGGTCTACCGGCTGCCGGCCCCGCTGGATCTCGGCGGCCTCTTCGAGGTCACCAAGCTGGACCGGCCGAAGCTGAAGTACCCGCGCCAGGTGCCGACGACGAGCGTCAACCTGCTGCCGGTCGAGCCGACCGACCGACCGGACATCTTCGCCTCGATCGACCGTGGCGACATCCTGCTGCACCATCCGTACGAGTCCTTCGCGACCAGCGTGCAGGCCTTCCTCGAGCAGGCGGCCGCCGACCCGAACGTGCTGGCCATCAAGCAGACGCTCTACCGCACCAGCGGCGACAGCCCGATCGTCGAAGCGCTGATCGCCGCGGCCGAAGCCGGCAAGGCGGTGCTCGCCCTGGTCGAGATCAAGGCCCGCTTCGACGAGCAGGCCAACATCGGCTGGGCGCGCAAGCTCGAGCGCGCCGGGGTCCATGTCGTGTACGGGCTGGTCGGGCTGAAGACCCACAGCAAGCTCGCGCTGGTCGTGCGGCAGGACCGCAACGGCACGCTCAAGCACTACAGCCACATCGGCACCGGCAACTACAACCCCAAGACCAGCCGGATCTACGAGGATCTCGGACTGCTCACCAACGACGACACCGTCGGGAAGGACCTGACGCGGCTCTTCAACGAGCTGTCGGGCTATGCGATCGAGAAGAAGTTCAAGCGGCTGCTGGTGGCTCCGCTCCACCTGCGCACCGGGCTGCTCAGGCGCATCGAGGTCGAGACCGAGAACGCGGAGGCCGGCAGGCCGAGCAGCATCCGGATCAAGGTCAACTCGATGGTCGACGAGGCGATCATCGACGCGCTCTACCGCGCCAGCAACGCGGGAGTGCCGGTGGATGTCGTGGTGCGGGGCATCTGCTCGCTGCGGCCCGGCGTCGAAGGCCTCAGCGAGAACATCCGGGTGCGCAGCATCCTGGGCCGCTACCTGGAGCACTCGCGCATCTTCTGGTTCGGCAACGACGGCGACCCGCAGGTGTACATCGGCAGCGCCGACATGATGCACCGCAACCTGGACCGCCGCGTCGAGGCGCTGGTGCGCATCGTGCGGCAGGAGCACCTCGACGAGCTGCGCCACATCCTGGACGAGGCGATGAGCGACGGCACCCAGTCGTGGTGGCTCGGCGAGAACGGCGTCTGGGTGCGCCACGATCTCGACCAGGACGGAGCGCCGCTCACCGACATGCAGAGCGCCTTCACGCGTGAGATCGCCGGCCGCAGGCGCGGGGTGCTGTGGTGAGTCCCTCGACCCAGGTGAGCACCCCGGTGCTCGCCGCAGGCGCGGTGTGCTGGAGGGAGACGAAGAAGGGCGTGCAGATCCTGCTCGTCTACCGCACGCAGCACCGCGACATCTCCCTGCCCAAGGGCAAGGTCGATCCGGGCGAGACGCTGCCCGAGACCGCCGTGCGCGAGATCGCAGAGGAGACCGGCCTGGTCGTGGGGCTCGGGACCCCGCTCGGAGTCGTCGAGTACCAGCTGCCGAACGGCCGCGACAAGGTCGTCTACTACTGGGCGGCCGAGGTCGGCGAGCTCTCCATCGCCAACTCCACCTTCGCAGCGAACGACGAGATCGAGAGCCTGCACTGGATGACGCTGCCCGAGGCGCGGACCCAGCTCAGTTATCCGCACGACGTCGATGTCGTCGAGCGCTTCGCGGCCCTGCACGAGCAGGGCCGGGCGCGCACCTTCGCGATCATCGCGCTGCGCCACGGGAAGTCGGTGCCGCCGCAGAGCTGGGACGGCCCCGACTCCACCCGGCCGCTGCTGCAGCGCGGCGTCGACCAGGCGCTGAGCATCGCTCCGGGGATCGCGGCGTATCGGCCGGTCAAGCTGCTCACCTCGACGGCAGAGCGCTGCAGGCAGACCATAGCCCCCACCGCGCGGGTGACCGGCCTCGACGTCAAAGAGAAGGTGGCGATCAGCCAGGATGCCTACCAGAGCGGAGGCGGCGCCGTCGCCAAGGTCGTCGGCAAGCGCCTGCGCAAGGCGGTCACAGCCGTGCTCTGCAGCCACGGCCCCGTACTGCCGCAGATCATCCACGCGGTGATCATGGCGACCGGAACCCCGGATTCCGCCGAACTGCAGCGCGCCGCCATGCTCTCGACCGCCGAATACGCGGTGCTGCACATTCCGGTGGATCACCCGGAATCGGGCGTGGTAGCCGTCGAGGTCCACGGCCCCACCGCCT
>WOYR01000211.1 GCA_011620705.1 Microbacteriaceae bacterium
GCATGGTGGATGAGACCGGCTGCGACGGCGTGGTGGTGGGTCGCGGCTGCCTCGGACGGCCATGGCTGTTCGGGGATCTCGCTGCCGCATTCCGCGGAGAGACCCTCACCGCCCAGCCGACCCTCGGCGAGGTGGCGGCGGCGTTCCACCGCCACGCCGAGCTGCTGATCGAGTTCTTCGACGACGAGGGGCGCGCCTGCCGCGACATCCGCAAGCATGTTGCCTGGTATTTCAAGGGATACGCGGTCGGCGGCGAGACCCGTGCGGCGCTGGCCACGAGCAGCAGCCTGGATGAGATCGACGAGCTGCTGAGCCGACTGGACGGCGAGCAGCCGTATCCGGGCGCGGATGCCGAGGGTCAGCGCGGCCGGGCGGGAACTCCGAAGCAGCCGACCCTGCCATACGGCTGGCTCGACAGCCGCGAATTGAGTGAGACGCACCGCGCCGAGGTCGCCGAGGCCGAACTGCACAACAGCGGTGGCTGACTCGCCCGGTTACTCCGAGGCGGATGCCGAACGCTGGCTCCCCGAGGAGCACTCATCGCGCCGCAGCGACTTCGCCCGCGACCGCGCCCGGCTGCTGCACTCCAGCGCGCTGCGCCGACTCGCGGTCAAGACCCAGGTGCTGAGCCCTTCCACGGGGCTCGACTTCGCGCGCAACCGGCTCACCCACTCGCTCGAGGTCGCGCAGATCGGCCGCGAGCTGGCAGTCGACCTGGGCCTGGACCCGGATGTCGTCGACACCGCCTGCCTGGCGCACGACGTCGGCCACCCGCCCTTCGGCCACAACGGCGAGCGCGCGCTCAACGACTGGGCTCTCGGGATCGGCGGCTTCGAGGGCAACGCGCAGACCCTGCGGCTGCTCACCCGGCTCGAACCGAAGGTGTTCGGCCCGGAGCTCGACGGCGTCCCAGGCCGCAGCTACGGCCTCAACCTCACGCGCGCGAGCCTCGACGCGAGCTGCAAGTATCCGTGGCCGGAGTCCGAAGGGGTGGCCGATCCGAGCGGCAGGAGCAAGTTCGGCTTCTACGCGGATGACACAGCCGCCTTCGACTGGATCCGCGCCGGCGCCCCGGCACGGGTGCGATGCGTCGAAGCCCAGGTGATGGACCTCAGCGACGACATCGCATACTCGGTGCACGACTTCGAGGACGCCATCGTCAACGGCTACCTGGACGTGCCGGCGCTGAACAGCCGCGCCGAGCACGACGCCCTGGTCGACAGCATGTTCGCCTGGATCGGCGGCGAGGTCTCGCATGACGGGCTGATCGCCGCCTTCGACCGGCTCGGCAGCCTCGATGCCTGGCTGGATTCCTGGGACGGCAGCCGCCGCGACCTCGCCCGGCTGAAGAATCTGACGAGCCAGTTGATCGGGCGCTTCGCGGGGGAGGCGGTGCGGGCGACGCGGGCGGGGCATCCATCTGGCACCTTGGCGCGGTTCGCCGCGGATGTCGTGGTCCCTGACGACACCCGCGCCGAGATCGCCGTGCTGAAAGGCATCGTCGCGGCCAAGGTGATGTCGACGAACGCGCGGCAGCCGATCTACGCGCGGCAGCGCGGGATCCTGACCGAGCTCGCCGACCTGCTCTGGGCGACCGGCCCGGCGCATCTCGACCTGGGCTTCCAGGCGGACTGGGCCGCGGCATCCGACGACACGGCCCGTCGGCGCGTCGTCGTCGACCAGCTCGCCTCGCTCACGGATGTCTCGGCGAACGCCTGGCACGAGCGGCTGCTCGGCTGACGGCTGGCATGACCGACAGCATGACTGACAGCAGTCGCGGCCCTGCGGAGAGCCGGCTCCGCCGCGGCGACACCGCTTCACCTGGCCGCCAGCAACTCCCGCACGGCACGCGACTTCGTTTCGAGCAGCACCCGACCGCCTCCTCGCCCGGGCGGAGGCGACAGCCAGTACCGCCCGGCTCGCCGCTCGATCTCCCATCTCTCGTCATGCAGCCGCAGATGATGATGGCGGCATAGCAGGATTCCGTCGGCCAAGTCGGTGCGACCGTGGTCGCGAGCCCAGTGCCGGATGTGGTGCGCCTCCGTCCAGGACGGCGGCCGATCGCATCCCGGCCACATGCACCCGCCGTCGCGCACCGCCAGCGCCCGGCGCTGCTGCCGGCTGTAGAGCCGCTGCTCGCGCCCCAGGTCGAGCACCTGGCCGGCCTCGTCGAGGATGACGGGCAGCACGCCGCCGGCGCAGGCCAGGCGCTCGACGGTCGCCATCGATGCCGACTCGCCGCCTTCCAGGACTCCGTGCCCGGCGCCGGCCTCGAGCGCCGCCGCGGTCACGAGCACTCGGACTGCAGGCTCTCCTCCGCCCAGCAGCACTGCGTGATCGACGGCCGCGGACTGCCGCAGCAACTCGGTGAACGCATCGGAGGCGAGCTGTTCGGTGGTGCGTGGATCGTCGTGGATCGCGGCTGCCGCAGCCCGCCGCCCCGGGTCGACGAACCGCGGCCCGCCGCGCCGGGGCGAGGTCGCGCGGTCGTAGACCTCCGTGACGACCGATGCCGATTCCGGATCGAGCAGCCAGATGATCCGGGTCATCCCGTCGGCCTGCCGGATCAGCCGCAGCGATCGAGCGGCCCGGCGCTGCGCCTCACGATCGGCGACACCGGCCTCGTCGAGTTCGTCGCGGAGTTCCCGGGCGCGTCGTTGCAGGCGGTCCGGGTCGAGTGAGTCCGCGTCATCGCAGAGCCGCTCCGTGGCCTGCTCGAGCAGTTCCGCTGGCACCGCCTCAGTGGCTGCGCCGAGCCCGGCATGGATCGCATCCGCAGCCGCGACGCTGACTCGTCCGTTCACGATGGCCCCGCCCAGCACCCCGCCGGACCCGGCGATGATGCCGACCCGCGCCGTGGCGGCGGCGTCGCGGGCCGTGACCCCCGTCTCGGCCCGGAGGAACTCCTCTACCGTGCGATGCCCTGCGCGCTGGGCGAAGCCGTCGAGCCCGTGCTCGGGGAGCGATCGCCGTGCGACCTCGCCGGCCGCCATGGCCGCGTGCCGCTCGACACCCTGGCGCAGCTCGGTGGTGATCGCGAGCAGCTCGCGCAGTTCCGCATCACTCGCCATGCCCCAGCCCTCGACCGGCGCGATGCGCAGGCGGTCGTGCGCCTGCCGCAGTGCGTCGAGGAGGGTGGAGGTGGCCATGCATCCATTTTCCGCCTTCGAAGATATGTTCGGTAGTACAAGTTCTTCGGCGAAACCCGCTTGTGGAGGAAGAGACGGACGGCGGCGCAGCGGCGCCCGCGCGCGCAGCCCGTGCGCTGCAGCAGCGGCGGCACAGGAAATGGCGGAGAATCGGCACATGCCCGGCCTCATTCGCAGAAGCGACATCGACGAGGTCCGGTCGCGCATCAACCTCGCGGATGTGATCGGCGACTACGTGACCCTCAAGAGCGCGGGGGCGGGATCGCTCAAGGGCCTCTGCCCCTTCCACGACGAGCGCAGCCCGAGTTTCAACGTGCGCCCGCAGGTCGGCTACTACCACTGCTTCGGCTGCGGGGAGAGCGGCGACGCATTCACCTTCCTGCAGCGGATGGACCACCTCAGCTTCCAGGAGGCGGTCGAGCGGATGGCGGCGCGGATCGGCTACGAACTGCACTACGAGGACGGCGCGCAGGCGACCGAGCACGGCAATCGCGCCCGGCTGCTCGCAGCGAATGCGGCCGCCGAGAAGTTCTTCCAGCAGCAGCTCACCATTCCCGAGGCGCAGCTCGGCCGCGACTTCCTCGGCGAGCGCGGATTCGACCCCGCTGCGGCCGCGCATTTCGGCATCGGATTCGCCCCCAAGTCCTTCGACGCGCTCCGAACGGCGCTGCTCGCCCAGGGCTACACCGAGGCCGAACTCGTCACCGCCGGTCTGCTCAGCACCGGCGACCGCGGCAACGCGTACGACCGATTCCGCGGGCGCCTGATCTGGCCGATCCGCGACATCACCGGCCAGACGGTCGGGTTCGGCGCGCGCAGGCTGCTGCCAGATGACCAGGACAAGGGGCCCAAGTACCTCAACACCCCCGAGACGCCCGTGTACCACAAGAGCCAGGTGCTGTACGGGCTCGATCTGGCCCGCCGCGACATCGCCAAGGGCAAGCAGGTGGTGGTGGTGGAGGGCTACACGGATGTCATGGCCTGCCACCTCGCCGGCGTCACCACCGCGGTCGCCACCTGCGGCACGGCCTTCGGCGTTGAGCACATCAAGATCATCCGCCGGGTGCTCGGGGATGTCGCGAACGCCAACACGCAGGGCACCGGCGAGGTGATCTTCACCTTCGATCCGGATGAGGCGGGCCAGAACGCCGCGAGCCGCGCCTTCGCCGAGGAGCAGCGCTTCGCGGCCCAGACCTTCGTCGCCGTGGCCCCCGACGGCCTCGACCCGTGCGATCTGCGCCGGATGCGCGGCGATGAGGCGGTTCGGCATCTGATCGCGGCGCGCAGGCCGATGTTCGAGTTCATGATCCGGCGCAGGCTCGCCGGGCACGATCTGGAGACGGTCGAGGGCCGGGTCGCGGCGCTGCGGGCTTCGGCGCCCGTCGTCGCGGGGATCCGGGATCGCGCCATGAGCGTCGGCTACATCCGCAGCCTGGCCGGCTGGCTGGGCCTCGAACCCGATGAGGTCGGACGCGCGGTGACGGGTGCGCGCGCCGCCGCGGGGCGCGCCCCCGCCCGCGCCACGCCGGCCACGGCCGAGGAGAGCCGCTCCACGAGTGGGGCCACCCTCACCGAGGCTCCGCCCGCGACCAGCGGGATCAGCCTGACCGAGCTGCCGACCGACCCGATCACGCGCGGGGAGCGCGATGCGCTCATGGCGATGCTGCAGCATCCGGATGCCGTCGGCCACGAGCTCATGGAGCGCGCGACCCAGGTGCGCTTCGGCAACCCGACGCTCGCGGTGATCCGCGACGGGATCGCGGCGAGTCTCGATCAGGCCAGCGCCCCGGACTGGTTGCAGCGCGTCGGGGCCCAGCTGCCCGCCGACTTCGCATCGCTGGTGATCCAGTTGGGGGTCGCACCGATTCCGCAGCGCGAGGACGCGGTGGCGAGCTATTGCGAAGGCGTCGTCGCCTCCCTCGTCGACCGCGATCTGCTCAGGCGCAAGGCCGAGGTGCTCGGCGCCATGCAGCGCGCCAAGTCCGAGGGCGACGAGGTGCGCTGGGAGAAGCTGAGCCGCGAGTCCGTCGCGCTCGAGACCGAACGGCGGCAACTCCGCAAGGAGTGACGGATCGTCACAAGAACCGTGGCATCGTGTCCTCGAGACCTCGAAAGGGACACGATGACTCTCGCGCTCGGCCCGGCCCGGCATCTGCCGTCTGCGCTCGGCGCCCTCCTCGCGTTCGCGGCATCCGCCCTGCTGCTGGCAGCCTGCGCGGGAGGCACCGTCGGCGCCGCCGGGTCCGGGGCGGGCATCATCGTCGGGGCGGTCGGGCCGACCCCTGCCCTCGATCCCGCGGGGCCGAGCGCTGACGGCTCCCGCGCTCTGCAGGCCGAGCTGTTCGGCCGGCTGATCACCACGGACCCCCGCACCGGCGAACTGAAGCCCGATCTCGCCGAGAGCGCGGCGTTCACCGCCCCGACCGTCTACACCGTTCGGCTTCGGCCAGGGCAGCGCTTCGCCAACGGGGATGCCCTCACGTCGTCGGATGTGAAGTTCAGCTTCGACCGGCAACGCGCCATCGCCGGTCAGGACGGCTCCGCCCAGCAGCTCGGCAGGCTGCTCTCGATCTCCGCGCCGGACCCCGGCACCGTGGTGTTCCACCTGAAGACGGCGGCCGACCAGGCATTCGCGCGGGTCCTGGCATCCCCGGTCGGCGCGATCGTCGATGAGCAGGTCTTCTCCGCCACGAAACCGACCCCGAACCAGGTCATCGTGCAGGCCAAGGCCTTCGACGGCCAGTACCGGGTCGACAGCTACCATTCGACTCTGATCACCCTGGTGCCCAACGCACGCTACGACGGCTCCCTCGGCGCCCCGAAGGCCGGCAGCATCTCGCTGAAGATCTACTCCCGCTCCGCTGCTGCACGCCTCGATCTGCATGCTGGGACGATCGACGCCGCCTACGGGCTCTCACCCGGTGACGTGGCACTGGCCGGCACCGACAAGGGACTGAGGGTCAGGCGGGCCCCGGGGGACGAGACCCGGTTCCTGGTCTTCGATCTGGACACCATGCCGTACGGCGCGATCCTGGATTCAGCAGACCCCAGGAAGGCCCTCGCCGTCCGGCAGGCGGTCGCCGACCTCATCGATCGGCGCGCGCTGTCGAGATCGGCGCATTCGGGCACCGCCCTTCCGCTGTACTCGGTCGTCCCGCTGTACTCGGTCGTCCCGTCGGGGCAGGCGGATGCGATCGGGGCGTTCGCGACGCAGTACGGCGACGGGCAGGGCGGACCCGACCCCGCCAAGGCTCGCGCCCTTCTCAAGAATGCGGGCATCCCGATCCCGGTGGCGCTGACGCTGCATTTCACGCCATCGCAGTTCGGCACATCTTCGGCCGAGGAGTACACGCAGCTGCGCACCCAGCTCGAAGATGCCGGCCTGTTCACGATCAAGCTGCAGTCCAGCGAGTACCCCCAGTTCACGAAGGATGTCGCCGCGGGCGCCTACGCCGTGCATCAGGGCGATCACGTGGCGGCCGTCGCCGATCCGAGCGACTCGCTGGCCCTCTTCCGCGCCGGGGGGCCCCTGTCGAACCGTTTCGCCGATCCCTCCCTGAGCGCCGGGATCGACAAGGCGATGGTCGAGCCGGATGCCACGGCTCGCGCGGCCATGATCGAGGAACTGCAGCTGCAGCTCGCGGCGGCCGCCCCGGTCATCCCACTGCTGCAGAGCGAGCAGATCGCGGTGACCTCGACGAGCATCTCCGGCGTGACTTTCGACGCCGGCTCGGGGCTGCGATTCGGCCAGCTGCTCCGGTCGGCCCGGTAGGGTCGAGCCGTGAGCCACCCGGGGATCGCCGTGAGGGCCGCGGATCTGACCCTCGCCTACCGGGACGGTCGCGCCGCGGTCAGCGGGGCCACCTTCGAGATCCCGGTCGGCGGCATCCTCGGGGTGATCGGGGAGGCAGGCTCCGGCAAGAGCACCCTGGCGCGCGCAGTCGCGGCGCAGACGCTTCCCGGGGAGCGCGAGGCGCCGCACATCGTCGGCGGCATGCTCGAGGTGCTCGGCGAGCAGCTGCGCAGCACCACATCGCGCCGACTCGATTCGCTGTCGCTCCAGGTCGGCTATCTGCCCCAGGACGGCGGCTCGACGCTCGAGCCGCACCTCACCGTCGGCGAGAACGTTGCCGACCCGATCTACCGGCGGGACCGGCGTTTCGACCGGCTCGAGGCCGGCACCGCCGTGGCGGCGCTGATCGATGCCGTCCGGCTCCCGCTCGCAGTGATGAGCAAGTTCCCGCACGAACTCAGCCGCGGCCAGCGGCAGCGCATCGCGCTGGCGCGCGCGCTCATCCTGGAGCCGACGCTGCTGGTGGCCGACGACCCGACCATGGGTGTCGATGTGCTGGTGCGCGGACGCATCCTGAACGTCATCGCCGATCTGCAGCGCGAACGGGCGTTCTCGGCTCTCGTCGTGGGACATGATCTGCGGGAGCTGCGCACTTTGACCGAGCAGATCGCCGTCATGCACGCGGGCCTGCTGGTCGGCTACGGGCAGGTGGATGATGTGCTGCGGCATCCCCTGCACCCCTACGTCGAACGCCTCGCGGCCCTGCAGCGCTGAGCGCGTCGCCTCGTTCATCCTTGCTAAGCTGGGCGGGCTGTTCGCAGCGATCCTCCATAGCTCAATTGGCAGAGCAATCGGCTGTTAACCGATAGGTTCTTGGTTCGAGTC
>WOYR01000196.1 GCA_011620705.1 Microbacteriaceae bacterium
TGTTCACCATCCAGTAATGTCTAGTCAACCGATCAGGCGTCACCCGGAACGGCGCAGTCGGCGCGGCGAGTTGAGCGATCAGCGCGCGGCGCAGACGGCACGTTCAGGGCCGCAGCCGGCGCTGGGAACGCGAGCCGCAAGGCGAGCCGCCTGGCACTCATCGATCAGTCGAGAACACGCGATGGCTCCCATGCCGGAGCGTGCGATTCGGCGGACTGATGAGGTCGAGGGCCGCAAGGCCGTCGAGCCGGTTCCGGGCTCCGGCACCGCTGCAGGACTCGTTCCGGCAGCCGTTGCAGAGCTGCCGTGCACCCGAGAGCTCGCGGGTCATGGCGCGTCGGATCAGTCACAGAACTGCCCGGGATCTAGAGCCCGGGCAGTTCGTGGCTTAACGGCCGGTTACCGCGTGCGGGCGCGCAGGAAGCCGTTGATCCGGGTCGTGAGCGGGACGTCGATGGCGCGCTCGACCCCGTCGACGGCGCGCACCGGGGCGGCGTGGCGCCCGCTGGACACCAGCCACGCAGCATCCGCGTTCTGCAGCTCGTCGACGGTGAGCAGAGCGTACTCGGTGGCGAAGCCCTGCTCGGCGGCCCAGTCGAAGATCTCGGCCTGCGTGGTGCCCGCCAGGATGCCGAGGTCGGTGCGCGGCGTGAGCAGCGTCCCCCGCGTCGGAGCACCAGGTTCGACACCGCGCCCTCGAGCAGGAAACCATCGGAGCTGACGAACAGGGCGTCGTCGGCCCCGCGGCGCGCCGCCTCGCGGAAGGCGCTGCGGTTGGTCGCGTAGCTCAGGGTCTTGGCGCCTGCAAGCAGCCACGGCGCGGTCTGCGCGATGTCGTGCCGGTAGCCGCGGTCGAGCAGCACGATCCGGATGCCGTCGCGGCGCGCCGCCGTGTGGTCGGGAGAGACCGCCGCCAGCGCCCACCCGGTCGGCGCCGTGGCAGCGGGCAGCAGCGAGCCGGACCCGTTCTCCACGCCGCGCGTCATCACGATCTTGACGAAGCCCTCGACCACCGGTCCATCCGAGGCCGCATCGAGGTGTGCGGCCGCCTCGGTGATCGCCGCGCGCCACTGGGCGGCATCCGGAATCGGCAGTTCGAGCATGGCGGCGGAGTGCGCGAAGCGCAGCAGGTGCGGCTCCAGCGCCTGCAGCCGGCTGTTGCCGATGCTGATGGTCTCGAATATGCCGTCGCCGCGCGTCACCCCCAGGTCGAGCACGCTCAGCTGCGGGGCGGCGGCATCGGCAGCGCAGTGACCGGCGGGGGAGCCGTCGTCGGCGAAGGCGAGCCGGACGAGAAAGGGCCCGATCGGTGCCGGCACGCTCACGACGACCATCGAAGCCGGTCGAGCCGCTGGAGCATGCCGTCGACGGTGGTGCTCAGTCCCGGGTGCGCCATTCGGATGTCGCCAAGCATCCGCCGATCGCGGGCGTAGTCGCTGCCCGGATCGCGGCCGCCGGCGGCATCGAACAGTTCGGCGCGCAGCAGCAGGACGACGAGCTCGTCGATGGTCGGCAGCGCGTCCATGAACGCCCATGGGTCTTCGCCGCCGAGCAGGCGTTCCGTGACGACCGAGCCGAGCTCTTCCTGCGCCTCGGCGCGCAGGCCCTCCAGGCTCGCCCGGCGCAGCACCTCCGTGTTCGATCTCACGATTTGAGCCTACGCCGGGCCCAGCTCGGGGCCCCGACCGCCGGTGAGCCGCTCAGGGCACGCGTTTTGGGGGAGGAGCGCCCGATTTCCGACCACCGGGACTGCGGCAGAATATGGGGGTGCCTGATAGTCCGCTCGCGCTGAGCCCCTATGCGGTGCTGGGCGTGGACGAGGATGCCAGCAGTACCGAGCTCCGCCGCGCCTACCGCAGGAAGCTTCGGGAGACCCATCCGGACACCGGCGGCGCCGCGGAGGAGTTCGGCGCGGTGCAGCGCGCCTGGGAGCAGATCGGCACCGCAGAGGCGCGCGTCGCCTATGACAACGGCACGCAGAAGGCCTGGAACCTGGACGGCGCTCCGCGCGCCTGGGCTCCGCCCGCTCCGAGCACCAGGGCCGGCCGCTCGAGGCCCCAATCGCGCGCATACGGGCACCCCGGCGGCTGGTACCGGGAGCAGTACCTCGAGCTGCTGCACGAATGGGTCGGTCGCGGCGTCGACATCGCGGATCCCTACGATCTGGCGCTCGTGCGCTCGGCGCCCCGCGACATCCAGCACCTGCTCGCCTCGGCGGTGGCCGAGGAGGATACCGCCGTCGTCCTGGCCGGCCTCGGCATCGGCTTCACGGTCTGGAACGACGTGCGCACCGACCCGGTGCGTCGAGGCGGCCGCCCGGAGAACGGTCTCACGGCGAGTCCGCAGGGCGCTGAGGGCAAGATCGACCACATCCTGCTCGGCCCGAGCGGCCTGTGGGCGATCCTCAGCGAGGACTGGGGCGGGACGGTCTCCGTCCGGCGCGGCGAACTCGTGGGCCCGGGCATCCACGCCGACGAGCGTCCGATGCACGAACTCGCGGATCGTGCCCGTGCCTTCTCGCGCCAGGCCCGCGTCAAGTTCACCGCCCTCGCGATCGTGGTGCCCGACGACTCGAGCCCGGAAGGAGTCATGACCATGGGCAGCATCCGCGGGGCGCAGACCATGCTCATCCAGCGTTCGCGCCTCGCCGACCTGGTGCGGATCGGGGTGCCGGGGGTCGCGGCCGGGGGAACGGACCTGTTCGAGCTCCGAACCCGGGTGCAGGCCGCAGCGCGTTTCGTCTGATTCCGTTCGCGCATACGCTGGATGGATGACCGGAACCGCCGCCGACTCCGCCCCCGGCTATGCCTCCCTCCCGCCCGATCCGATCTCGCTGCGGGCATTGGCGGCGCAGGGCCTGCGGTACGCCCTGGTGGACACCGGCGATCCGGTGGCGTTCCGCGCCTGGCTGCACGCCGACGACCGCGGATTCCTGCAGGCGAAACGAACCGACGCCGAACTCGAGCCGGGCCTGCACGGGATCGCCGATCGCCGCACCACCGGGGTGTACGACGACGCCGACTGGCCGATCGCGACCGTCGACTCCTGGCCGAGCCCGCTCACCCTGCCGGGAAGCAGTGCCGAGCATCCGCGCACCGTGGCGTCCTGGGCGATCAGCTCCGTCACCGTTGCCGCGACGCACCGCCGCCGGGGGATCGCCAGGGCACTGCTCGAAGGCGAGCTGCGCACTGCTGCCGCCCTCGGCCTGCCGATGGCGATGCTGACGGTGTCGGAGTCCACCATCTACGGCAGATTCGGCTTCGCCCCTGCGGCGTTCGCGGCGGACTGGACGATCGACACGCGCCGGGTGAGGTGGTCGGGCCCCGCGGCACCCGGTCGCGTCGAGTTCCTCGACGTGGCGGACTACCGCGAGCAGCTGCCGGCCTTGCGCGACCGCTTGCGGCTCGAGAGCCCTGGCGAGATCGAGGGCTGGCCGCTGCGCTGGGATCAGCTGGTGGGTTCGACGGATCCGAACTCCGAGCGGACCAAGGCCCTGCGCGCCGTGCGGTACATCGACGACGCGGGCGTCACCCGCGGGCTCGCGCTCTACCGCATGAGCGGGGGCGACGACGACTTCACGCAGCACACGGTCACGGTCGAACGCCTGGACGCCGAGACCCCGGATGCCGACCTCGCCCTCTGGCGCTTCCTGCTCGAACTCGACCTGACCGTCGAGCTGAAAGCGGAGCTGCGCCGCGTCGATGAGCCGATGCGCTGGCGGCTCGGCGATTTCCGCGCCGCGAAGGCCGCGGTCTGGGAGCACCAGTACCTGCGGGTGCTCGACGTGAAGGCGGTCTTCGAGGCGCGCCGCTACCCCGGTGCCGGATCGGTGGTCTTCGAGGTCGGCGACGAACTCGGTTTCGCCGAGGGGCGGTGGCACCTGGAGGTCGAGCAGGGCGAGGCCACCGTCACGAAGACCGCAGGAATGCCGGATGGTGTCGCCGCCATCGCGCTGACGGTGAACGAGCTCTCCGCCATCTCCCTCGGCGGGGTCAGCGTCGCGAACCTGGTCGCGGACGGTCGGATCACCGAACTGACCCCCGGCGCCGCCCTCGCGGCCGACGCCATGCTCCGCACCGACCGTGCCCCGTGGTTGAGCATCTGGTACTGAGCAGGCGCGGGCCGGCCGGCCTTCAGGCCCGGGCCGGGACCCCGAGCTGATCGAGCAGGGCGAGCACTCGGCGTTCGATCTCGTCCCTCACCGCTCGCACCGCGTCGGCTTCCCATCCGGCCGGGTCGGGGAGGGTCCATTCCTCGTAGCGCTTGCCGGGGAACACCGGGCACGCATCCCCGCAGCCCATGGTGATCACGACATCCGCCGCACGCACGATCTCATCCGTCCACGGCTTCGGGTACTCGCCCGCGATGTCGATGCCCTTCTCGGCCATCACCTCGATCGCGACCGGGCTGAGCTGCGAGCCGGGCTCGGACCCGCCGGACCAGCCGACCGCCCCCTCGCCCGCGTACTTCTGGAAGAAGCCGAGGGCCATCTGCGAGCGGCCGGCGTTGTGCACGCACAGGAACAGGACCGTCGGAGCGCCGTCCACCTGCAGGCCGTCGACCTTGGCGAGGGCTCGCAGCCGCTGGCGGGCGAACTTCTCGGTCAGCACCGGCAGGTAATTCGCCACGGTGGCCCGCACGGCGAGTGCTTCGTGGGAGGAGTGCAGAAAGCGGTCGATCGTCTCGCGCCCGAAGGTGCCGTCGAACTCCCGCGCCAGCCGCTCAGCGCTGGAGCGCAGCGCCGTCTCCTGGTCGAGCGTGATCGTCGCGTGGGCTCCCGGTTGTGACATCGTCGTCATCCTTTCGTCGTACTCGGTTCTTCGCGCTCACTGCGCGGCGGTCAGCCGTGGGGCGAGGTCGCGGACGCGCGCCGCGATGTCTTCGAACGCGGCATCGAATGCGGCATCCGACCCGTCGCGAACGGGGTCCGGCACCGACCAGTGCAGCCGGCCGGCGGTCCCGAGCTCCTCGTGGGCGGTGTCGCAGACGGTGATCACGTAGTCATCCGCCTCCGCGATCTCCGTCAGCGCACGCGGGGTGCCGGCCAGGAGGGTGAGGCCGTGCCGGGCCGCGGCGGCGATCGCGCCGGGCTCGATGGCCGGCGCAGGATGCGTGCCCGCCGAGACGACGGGGACCCTGCTGGTGCCGCGCCAGAGTGCGGCGGCCAGTTGCGAGCGGGCCGAGTTGCCGGAGCAGACGAACACCACCCGCCGCACCCCGAGGGCCGGGGAGGGGATCAAGCCCTGGAAGGCACCGGGCGCGAGGTGCAGGTATGTGCGGCGGCGGTCGGCCTCCGACCGGGCGCGCACCAGCATCCCCTCCCGCTCGAGCAGCTTCAGGTGGTGGGCGAGCAGGCTCGATGAGATCCCGAGGCTGCTCTGCAACTCGACAGGGGCGACGTCTCCCAGGGTGAGCAGATCCATGATCCGCAGCCGCACCGGGTCGGCCAGGGCGGCATGGCGTGCCGCCCGCCCGGCCAGAGCATTTCCCTCAATGTTCATTGCCTCAATCTTGACTGAGCGATCTATCCAGGTCAAGATGATCCTGCGATGACTACCGAACCCGCCCCTTGGCCCGTCTCCCGGCCCGTCCCGCTCTGGCGCCGCGCCCTCGCCGAACTGCTCGGCACCGGCCTGCTGGTCGCGGTCGTTGTCGGCTCCGGCATCGCCGCACAGCGTCTGTCCCCGAACGACGTCGGGCTGCAATTGCTGGAGAACTCGCTGGCGACCGCGCTGGGCCTGACCGTGCTCATCCTGACCTTCCAGACGGTCAGCGGGGCGCACTTCAACCCGGTGGTCACGCTCGCCGACCGCATCCTCGGCACCCGTCACCGCCCGGTCGAGATCGTCAGCTACCTGGCCGCGCAGCTCGTGGGCGGCATCGGCGGCGCGGTCATGGCGAACCTGATGTTCCAGGCCCCCACCGCGATCGCGACGAACGATCGGCTCTCGCCCGGGCACCTGTTGGGCGAGTTCGTGGCCACCGCCGGTCTGATCCTGGTGATCTTCGCCCTGGCCCGCGCCGGCCGCAGCGCGATCGTCGCGCCCGCGGTGGGCGCATACATCGGGGCAGCGTACTGGTTCACCTCCTCGACCTCGTTCGCCAATCCCGCCGTCACCGTCGGCCGGATCTTCACCGACACCTTCGCCGGCATCACCCCGAACTCCGCGCTGTGGTTCGTCGCTGCGCAGCTGCTCGGCGCGGCCATCGGCGTCGCCCTGATCCTCCTGCTCTTCCCCGCTCGAAAGGTTCCCGCGTGACCCACCTGATCGCGATCGGCGGATCCGACGCCGGCATCTCGGCCGCCCTCCGCGCCCGCGAACTCGACTCGTCCGTCGACGTGACCGTGGTGGTCGCTGACGAGTATCCGAACTTCTCCATCTGCGGCATCCCCTACTACTTCACCGGCGAAGTGCAGCCGTGGCAGTCCCTCGCCCACCGCACCAACGCCGACCTCGAGGCCACCGGGATGAATCTCCGCCTCAACAGCCTCGCGACCGGCATCGATGTCGGCGGCCGGCGCCTCACCGTGCGCACCCCGGACGGCGGCACCGACGAGCTCGACTACGACGAGCTGATCGTCGGCACCGGCGCTCTTCCATCCCATGCCGGGATCGCGGGCCTCGACGCCCTCACCCCGGACGACGGCGTGCACGTCATCCATTCGATGGGCGACACCTTCGCGCTCGACCGCTTCCTCGAGGAGCGCCGCCCCGCCTCGGCGATCATCGTCGGTGCCGGCTACGTCGGGCTCGAGATGGCAGAGGCCTTCACCGTCCGCGGGCTGGGGGTCACCCAGCTGCAGCGCGGTCACGAAGTGCTCTCCACCCTCGACCCGGAGCTCGGCGCCCTCGTCCACGAGGAGCTCACCGGCCACGGCGTCACCGTCATCACGGACACCACCGTCACGGGCATCCAGAAGACCCCAGCCGGCCTCACCGTGACCGGCACCCGCGACGACCGCGCATTCGAGCAGACCGCCGACCTCGTGCTGGTCGTCGTCGGGGTGCGCCCCAACACCGAACTGCTCGAGAGTGCAGGCGCGACCATCGGGGCCGGCCGCGCGGTGGTCGTCGACGAGTGGATGCGCACCGGCCTGCCGCATGTCTGGGCCGCCGGCGACGGCGTGATCACCCACCACCGGCTCCTGGGTCCCACCTACCTCCCGCTCGGCACCACCGCGCACAAGCAGGGCCGCGTCGCAGGGGAGAACGCCCTCGGAGGCGACCGGAAGTTCGCCGGCTCTGTCGGCACCCAGGTCGTCAAAGTCTTCGACCTGGTCGCCGCCCGGACCGGCCTGCGCGACCACGAAGCCCTGGCCGCCGGCTACGCGCCCTCGACCGTCGCCGCCGTCGCCGACGACCACAAGCGGTACTACCCGGGCGCGCATCCGATCCGCTTCCGCATCACCGGCGACACCGCAGACGGCCGCCTGCTGGGCGCCCAGCTCATCGGGCGCCGCGGCACCGAGGTCGCCAAGCGGGTCGACACCTTCGCCACCGCGATCTTCGCCGGCATGCCGATCGATCAGCTCAGCGACCTCGATCTCGCCTACACGCCGCCCCTCGGATCCCCGTGGGACGCCGTCCAGGTGGCCGCGCAGGCGTGGACGGCGGCGCAGCGCGCCGAGGTTCTCCGACATCACTGACGCCGCGGTGCACGAGTACCTCTTTCCCACCAGAACAGGGGGAGTCAGATCTCATGAGCATTTCGCGCCCAAGGAGACCTTCGACGTTCGGGCCCGATCTGTCGACGGTCGGCATGAGCGACCATCCGACAGCAAGGACTCGGACTAGACCGCGAAC
>WOYR01000021.1:0-4107 GCA_011620705.1 Microbacteriaceae bacterium
GGACAAGGTGGAGTACGACGGCTCGTACCACCGCGTCATCCGGGCCGCTGTCGCCGAGGGCGCGCACACTGCGGCCTGGGCCGAGCCGCGACCCGGAGCCAACGTCGCCCGCGCCGCGACCTTCATGCTCTTCGCCCGACCGCGGTCAGCCCTTCAGGCGCAGCCTCGGCTGGTTGGGGGTCGCACCGGGGAGCACCTCGACCACGGCGGATCGGGACGCGACGAAGTCCGAGAAGGACTTGTAGCCCAGCGTCTTCTCCTTGAAGGCGGCGTCCATCCTGAGCATCTGGTTCTTCACCGTCGAGTTCGCGGCGCCTTCGTCGTTGTCGCCCTTCGCTTCGATGATCCTGAGGGCCCGGACCAGCAGGTCCGTTGCCTCATCCTGGGTGAGATGCGCATCCGGCTCCGGCTCCTCCGCTTCCGGCTGGTCGGCGAGCGGTTCCGGCTTGGGGTTGTCCGGCTGCGCGTTCGCGGCGGATCTGCGCCGCGGCGCGGCCGTCGCCGGCTTGACGAACGGGACGACGCCTGGCAGCTCGTCGTAGTCGGTGAACTCGTCGCATGCGGCCATCAGCGCGCGACTGGTCGCGCCCGCGACGCCGATCCCGATGACGGTGCGGCCGAGCCGCTTCGCGCTCTGCGCGAGCGCGATGTAGTCGGAGTCGCCGGCGACGATGATGACGTGGGTCAGATCGGGCAGGCGGTAGAGCTCCTCGACGACATCCACGGCGAGCCGGATGTCTGCGCCGTTCTTGCCGCCGGCCGTCACCTGGAACAGCTGGGCGAGATCCACGGCGCGATTGATGAGCTGCCGCTGGTAGTTCGCGTTGGCCGGAGCCGACCAGTCCGCGTAAGCCCGGCTCACGGCGATGGTGCCGAAGGAGCTGGCGTAGTCGAGAATCGCGCCGATGTCGACCCTGGCCTGCTCGAGCCGGTCCTTCAGAGCATCGGTGTCGGCCTGGCGCGCGCGATCGCGCATGAAGTCGCCGCGCCCCCACAGCTGGTCGTAGCGCGAGATCACCACATTGTCGAAGTCGATGTAGACGCCGACACGTGACTCGCTGGGCTCAGGCATGGGGCGAGCCTATTCCGCCCTCGACCTGGACATCAGCCGCCCACCGAGTACCGCAGGTGGACGACGCCGCCCTCGAATCGCTGCTCGTCGAGCAGTTCGAGCTCGAGTCCGAGCCCCGCGGGCAGGAACGGCGTGCCGTCGCCGACGACCACGGGGTTGAGGAACATCCGCAGTTCGCCGACCAGGCCGGCTCGCAGCGCGTGCGCCGCCAGGTGCGGGCCGCCGATGCTGGTGTTCGCGTCGGAGCGCCCCACGAGGTCGGCGACCAGCTCGGGGTCGAAGACGCGCTCGATCGTGGTGTTGTCCGTGGCCACCGCGTCCAGCGTCGTGGAGTAGACGACCTTGGTGGCGGCCCGCCACAGGCGCTGGTAGTCGCCGGCCACTGCTGAGGTCTCGACCTCGGGCGCCGGCGTCTCCCAGAACGACATGACGTCGTACATGCGCCGGCCGTACAGGTATGTGCCCACCTCCCGCTCCAGATCGTTGATGAAGGCATGCACCTCCTCGCTCGGCGCGGCCCAGTCGAAGCGCCCGTGCGCGTCGTTGACGAAGCCGTCGAGCGAGGTGATGCCCGTGTAGATCAAGGTGCCCATGCCGACGATCCTGCCACCAGGCTACGGCGGGTAGACGATCCACAGCACCCAGATCGCGAGCACCTGCAGCACGAGGCTCGCCGCCAGTGAGATCACCCGGCGGCGCATGGTGCGCGACAGCGCAGGGTGGCCGAGCAGGGGCGAGAGCGGCAGCAGGGCGCGGAGCAGGCTCTGCGTCGGCAGGAACACCGCGAGCACGTAGAGGATGTAGCCCACCGAGTAGGTCCAGAGCTCGGCGCCGTATGCGCGGGTCGAGGGGCGGGTGAGCCAGAAGGCGACAGCCAGGATGACGACTGCCACCACGACGATCCCGATCGGGCCCCAGAGGTGGAAGTACAGCAGGAACGGCGGGGTGAAGGGCACGAAGGTGATGCGCCCCAGCGCGGGGCGCCACCACGCCAGCTCGGTGTCGAAGTAGCCGCTGGGATCGCCGGTGATCGCCGAGACCAGTACCGGCCAGAGCAGGCCGGCTCCGACCACGACCGCGATCGCCGCGATGCCGGTGATCCACTCGCGATGCGGGATCGGGTGGCGCCGCCGCAGACGGTGGATGCCCTGGAACCCGATCGCCGCGGCCAGCGCCAGCGCCCCCGGGTGGGTGAACGAGGCGATCAGGGCGAAGGGGATCATCCCGAGATAGCGGCGATTCTGCATGAACCAGAGCGCCACGAACAGGAAGAACAGGAAGGTGCTCTCGGCATAGCCCACCTGCAGCAGGAACGACAGCGGGCCCGCTGCGAAGAGGATCGCGCCCCAGAGCGCCTGTGTCCGCTTGAACTGCACCAGGAGCACCCGGTGCAGCGCGACCGTCGCCGCGCCGCCGAATGCCGTCGCGACCACGATGCCGGCGACGTCGAATCCGAGACCGGTGACCGACATGAGGGCTTTCACGATCGCCGGGAACACCGGGAAGAAGGCCCAGGTGTTGTACCCCACATCGCCGACCGCGTCGACCGGCAGCTGGGCGGGATAGCCGTGCAGCACGATCTGCTCGTACCAGCGGGTGTCCCACGAGTTCAGGAAGCCGAGGAAGCCGGGGTCGCTCGCGAAGTAGCCGTGCGCCCACGGCCCATCCGGGAACGCCCACCACGCCAGCGCGAACAGCCCGGTCGTGATCAGGCGGGCGACGACGTAGCCGGTGAGCACCACCACCGTGACCGGCACGGCGCGCCCCCGCACGCGGAGTCCGAGCAGCCGCGAGCCGCCCTCGATCGCGACGTCAGCGGTCACTCGGGCTCCGGTCCGGGAAGTGGCGGGAAGATGGGGAAAGAGCGGTCTACCCCGATCCTGTCACGGCCGGGCGGCGAGGAACTCCGTCCCGGCTTCGCGGAACACCTTCGAGGTGGGGGCGTTGAAGTGGTTCCGCCCGGGCAGCTCCAGGAACGTGCCGAGCGGCGCGGCATCGGAGAGCCGCTTCGACGCTGGGAGGATCGGGTCCTCCGAACCGGTCGCGAACAGGGTGGGCTGCTGCGGCGGGTGGAGCGGATCCGGCTGGTCGCCCCCGCGCATCCCCTCCACCAGGCTGACCAGCGCCTCCAGGTCGTTGCCCCGCATCCCGGCGGCCATGTCCAGATAGCTCATCGTGAGCCGGTCGGCCGAGCGCTCGCCGCCGGCGATGAAAGCGCGCGCCGCATCGACCTCGAAACGGCTCAGCGGGTCGCCGTCCGGGATGCCGCCGAGCACAGCCCTGGTGAGCCGCCCCGGCAGCTCGATGGCAGCGTGCCAGCCGACCCGGGCGCCGAGGGAATAGCCGAGCAGCACGAAGTCGTCGATCAGATGGCTGTCGACCACCTCCAGCAGATCCGCGACCAGCAGCTGCATCGAGTAGTCGGCGGGCCGATGCGGCTTGTCGCTGGCGCCGTGGCCGCGCTGATCGAGCGCGAGCACGCGGAGGCCGGCGCGGGTGAGCTCGCGGGTCCAGCCGGTGACGTGCCAGTTCGCGATCGCCGACGATGCGAAGCCGTGCACGGCGACGACGGTCGGGGCGTCCCGGTCGCCCCACTCGTAGGTGGCGATGCCCACGCCATCCTGCGACATCACGCGGCGGGGAGGGGGAGCATCCTGAAGCAGTGCCACGGCTCCAGGGTAGCCGCGCGGTCGCGCCGTTCTTTTCCGGTTCAGCTGAGGAATTCGAACTGGCACTCTCCCCTTGAGAGTGCTAAAACAGAAATGGGCCGGCTGCGGCCCGCTCGATGACGAAAGGAGATAGATCATGTCCAACCCGTTCGATGCTCTGAGCCAGTTCGACCGCCTCGCCTCCAGCGTCTTCGACACTGCTCGAGCTCCTCGACTGATGCCGGTGGATCTCTTCCGCGACGGCGATCAGTACGTCCTGAGTGCCGATATGCCCGGCATCGATCCGGCATCCGTCGATCTCGACGTCGATGGACAGCTGTTGACGATCCGCGCCGAGCGGCATGCCCCCGCGAACGAGCAGGTGAA
>WOYR01000021.1:4207-7689 GCA_011620705.1 Microbacteriaceae bacterium
GCCACGCCCACCCAGAGTCCGTCGCGCGCCCGGGTCATGGCCACGTAGAGCTCGCGGCGCTGCAGTTCGCGGCGTTCGCGGGCCGCGTCATCCGTCTCGGGCACCAGGCCCGGCTGCACGAGGTGCGGGGGTGTGCGCACCACCAGCACATCCTTGAACTCGAGACCCTTCGCGCGCTTGATGGTGCCCACCTTGACCTGGTCGACCGGCTTGCCGTCGTACTTCTCGAGTTGGATGGTCGGGATGCCGGCCTCCTCGAGTGCTTCTGCGGCCTCCTTCGCGTGCCAGGTGTAGAGGGCGAGCACGCCGATGTCCCCGAAGGTCTTCTCGCCGTTCGAATCCGCGATGATGCGCCGCACCCGCTCCACGAGCGACTTGTCATGCACCGAACGCGAGGGGAACACCGTGTACACCGGCCTCACGCCGTGGCGCAGCATCTGGGCGGGTTCGGACCGTGCGGGGCCGCCCGCGATGTCGCTCGCCTCGTCGTCCGCGATCAGACCCGCTGCGAAGCGGGCGATCTCGACCGTGTTGCGGTAGTTGCGGGTGAGCACGACGCTGCGACCGCTGATGTCCACCCCCGCTTCGGCGAGGGTGTAGCCGCCGGGGTAGATGGTCTGCTGGCCGTCACCGACCAGGTTGAAGGCGTCGGGTGCATCGCCGACCACGGAGTGCAGCATCCGGATCATGGCGCACGACAGGTCCTGCGCCTCGTCCACCACGACCGCCGAGTAGCCGAGCAGCGGGGTCTCGAGCAGCGAGCTCTCGGCTTCGAGGATCACGTCCTCCCAGTCCAGGATGCCGCGTGCCGCGATGGCCTGCTCGTATGCGACGTACAGAGCCCACACCTCGGCCCGCAGTTCGCGGCCCAGCGGGCGGCGGCGCCCCATCCGCTGAAGCGTTTCGTAGTCCTCGAAGCGACTCAGCCCGCGGCCCTTGAGCACATGGGCGATCTCCTCCTGCCAGTAGGCGGGGGCCGGGTCGATCCTGCCGAGCGGACCGGGCCTGCCGTCGCGCTCCCAGATGTCCTTGAAGATGCGGTCGGCGGTCCGGGCGTCGATCACCACGGGCCGGCCGCGCCGCACGAGCACATCGCGGGCGAAGCTGTGCACGCTGCGGAAGTCGATGCGGTCCGCGACGTCCGGGGCCAGGCGCTCCATCAGGGCGGCCATCACGCGCGGCAGGGTCCGCACGAAGGTGGTCACCAGCACCCGCCCCTCCATGGTGCGGGCGAGGTGGGCGGCGCGGTGCAGGGCCACGACGGTCTTCCCGGTGCCTGCCGCGCCGCGGATGCGCGAAGGGCCGTTGAAGGTGCGGTGGACGATCCGGGCCTGGGAGGGGTCGAGGAACGCCATCCATTCCTCGATCGGCGCCCTGCGGATGCCTTCCAGCAGCGCCTCCTGGATCTGCTGCGTGGTCAGGCTGTCGAGGTCGGTGCTGATCGGGATGCCCGAGCCGCCGATGTCGGCCGCGCGGATATCCGCGGGAATGACCGGTTCGGGGATGGCGGTGTCGAGCGCCGGGTCCGCCGCCGCCCGCCCGACGACCGCGATCGGGCCGGTCGTCATCGGCGGGAACAGCCGGTCGAGTTCGGTGCGCACCCGGGCGATCTGCTCGGCGTTCAGGCGGGTGCCGCGCCGGGCGATCTCGGTGACGGCGGCGGCCTCGCCGAGCATGGTCACGCCGAACAGCTCGGTGCGCGGCACCGCCCGGTTGGTGAAGACCGCCATCGCCGTGATCTCGCCGGCGGCCAGGCCGATCTCGGCGAGCCCGGTCTGGGCGCGGAAGACCAGATCCGCGAGCTGCTCGATCTCGCCGGTGACATCCTCCTGGCCGCGGAAGACGTGCCCAGCAGCGACGGTCACCTCCCGCCAGGCCTTGGCGTCGACGATGATGACGCCGCCGGGTCCGACCAGGATCAGATCGACGTTGGCGCGCGCGGAGCCCGGCCACTTGCGGTCGGCGAGCAGGCTGTAGCCGAGCGGCTCCAGTTCGATGAGGGTGCGGGCGAGCCGGTTCTCGCTCGCGGCGGCTGCGGCGAAGTTGCGGGCCATCTGCCCTGCGACGGATGCCAGGCGGGCGTGCTCGTCGGCGAGGCGGCGCTGCCGCTCCGCCTCGGTCGCGGCGGAATCCCCGGCTGCCACTGCGGTGCCCCCCTGAGATGTCGACCCTGAGATGTCGACGCTGAGATGTCGACGCCGCAGCCCCCGCCGGGACGCCTGCTCTCAGTGTGTCCGCACGCGAGGACCTCGGGTATCGCGTGTTCGGGTGGCACCACTGCGGGGGACCCTGGCGATCACCGAGGAGCGCACAGGGGTGCGCCGCGTGACAGTCATGTTTCGATTCTGCGCGCCGTGGCCGACCCGGGCCAGAATCGGAGTCATGAGCGAGCCAGCGTTCCAGGTCCCGACGATCGACATCGGCTGCTTCGTGTCCGGCGGGCCGGCGCATGAGCGCCGGGACGTCGCGCGGGCCGTCGACGCCGCGTGCCGCACGGTCGGCTTCATGCAGATCGTCGGCCACGGCATCCCGGCCGCGGTCACGGGCGGCCTCGCCGCAGCGATGGACGCCTTCTTCGCGCTCGACCTGGAGACCAAGAAGAGCTACCGCACCCCGCCGCAGATCAACCGCGGCTACTCGCCGCCGAAATCCGAGTCGCTGAGCCTCAGCCTCGGCGTCGAGAGCGCCAACCGCATGAACGACTTCTTCGAAGCCTTCAACGTGGGCGCGGCCCGGTCCGACTATCCCGGCGTCGAGCTGCCCGCCGACGACTACGCGGAGAACGTGTGGCCCACCGTGCCGATGGCGGATGGCGCTGACTTCCGAACGGCTGTCGAGGCCCACTTCCGCGAAGCCCGCCGGGTGGCCGTGACGATGACCGACATCTTCGAACTCGCCCTGGGGCTCGAGCCCGGATTCTACGCCGCCCACGCGGGCCACTCGATCGACGTTCTGCGCATGAACAACTACGCGCTGCCGCCCGGGCGCGTCGAACTGGACGGCGAGCTGATCGGCATGGGCGAGCACACCGACTTCGGGATCGTCACTGTGCTGTGGGCCGACCAGGTGAAAGGCCTGCAGGTGCTCGGCAGGGATGGCGCCTGGCACGACGTGATGCCTGCGGATGACGCCCTGCTCATCAACCTCGGCGACGTGACCGGCCGCTGGACGAACGAGCAGTGGATGTCGACCCTGCACCGCGTGAAGCCGCCGATCGTGATGTCGGAGCGCGGCGGCACGATCGAGCGGCGGCGCTCAGCGGCCTTCTTCCACGACGGCGACATCGACGCGCTGATCTCGACCATGCCGTGGAGCGTGGATGCGCAGCACCCGGATCGCTTCCCCACCCCGATCACCGTCGGCGACCACATCCGCGCGAAACTGGGCGGATCGCGCGCGGGCGCCAAGAACGACGAGGCAGGCACCGAGAAGGAGCGGGTGCTGGCCAGCCGCGGGTAGCGCGCCAGCCATCAGTGCTCCCG
>WOYR01000019.1 GCA_011620705.1 Microbacteriaceae bacterium
GCCGCGCCGAAACCGATGAACAGCTGCCGCAGCGCGCGCTTCCCCGGCGAGGCACCCGACAGGATGCCGACGACAGCGCCCGTGGCGAGCAGAGCCAGCCCCACGGCTCCAGCCGAGATGGCGATCGCGACGAGATTCCGGGCGCCGAACAGGTACGGCAGCACCGGGATCAGCGCCCCGGACGCGAAGAACAGGAAGCTCGAGATCGCCGCGCTCCACGGCGAACCGACCGCCTCATGCTCATCCACCCCGGCTGCCGTCGGATCGTCGGCATCCAGCCGCAGAGTCGAGAGCACCTCCCGGGCGTGGGCCGCGGCATCCTCGGCGCTCATCCCGCGCGCGCGGTAGACCAGCGAGAGCTCGTTCGCGTCCACATCGAGGTGGGCGAGGGCGGCATGCGAGGCGGGATCCGGCCGGGATGCCGCCAGCAGTTCGCGCTGCGAGCGCACCGACACGTACTCTCCGGCGCCCATCGAGAGCGCCCCGGCGAGCAGGCCGGCGATCCCCGTGAACAGCACGGTCACGGGCGAGGCCCCGGTCGCCCCGATCCCGAGCACGAGCGCCAAGTTGCTGACGAGCCCGTCGTTGGCGCCGAAGACCGCTGCGCGGAAGGACCCGGCCAGACGCGTGCGCCCGCGCGCCGCCAGCCCGCGCAGCACTTCGCCGTGGATGCGCTCGTCGGCCGCCATCGAATCGGAGGCGTCGGCATCCGCGTCGTACGGGGAACGGGTCTCGGCGCGCTGAGCCAGCGCGAGCACGAAGAGCGAGCCGAAGTGCCGCGCCAGGAAGGCGAGGAGCCGGGTGCGCAGATCGCCGTTGAGCGGCTTTCCCACATCGTCGCCGAGCAGTTCGAGCCAGTGCTCCTGGTGACGGCCTTCGGCCTCCGCGAGCCCCATCAGGATCTCGCGCTCGGTGCCTTTCCTGCGTTCGGCCAACTCCCGGTAGACGGCGGCCTCCGCCCGCTCATCCGCCAGATACTGCCGCCAGCGTTTGACGCGCGCCTTCTGGCTCACGGCTTGCTCGTGCGGCTGGGTGCGGTGCTGGGCATCGTGATCCTTCCGGCCGGATCGGGCCGAAGGCCTGCTCCCCTTGGTCTCCCCCAGCGTAGCGGAGGGCCCCCGAGCCCTCCCAGCTCAGCGGGCCGCGCGCTCCGCCGCCTCCACCACATTGGCCAGCAGCATCGCCCGCGTCATCGGTCCGACCCCGCCCGGGTTCGGCGACAGCCAGCCCGCCACCTCGGCGACGCCCGGATCGACGTCTCCGGAGAGCTTCGCCTTGCCGGACGCGGTCGTGCCGATGCGGGTCACCCCCACATCGAGCACAGCGGCGCCCGGCTTGATCCAGTCCGGCTTCACGAAGTGCGGAACGCCGATCGCGGCCACCACGATGTCGGCCCGGCGCACCTCGGCGGCCAGGTCGGTGGTGCGCGAATGCGTCAGCGTCACGGTGGCGTCAACGCCCTTGCGGGTGAAGACCAGCCCGAGCGGGCGGCCGACGGTGAGCCCGCGGCCGATGATCACCACATGCTGCCCCGAGATCGGGACCTCGTGCCGGCGCAGCAGTTCGACCACTCCGGCCGGCGTGCAGGGCAGCGGCGAGTCCAGCTCGCGGTCCACGCCGAGCACCAAGCGGCCCAGGTTGGTCGGATGCAGGCCGTCGGCGTCCTTCGCCGGATCGATCAGCTCGAGCATCGCGTTCTCGTCGATCCCCGCTGGCAGCGGCAGCTGCACGAGATAGCCGGTGACCGCCGGGTCGGCGTTGAGGGCCGCGATCGCGTTGCGCACCTCTGGCTCGGATGCCGTGGCAGGCAGATCCACCCGGATCGACGCGATCCCGACCTCCGCCGAGTCGCGGTGCTTGCCGCCCACGTAGCTCAGCGATCCCGGATCCTCGCCCACCAGCAGCGTCCCCAGCCCCGGCACGACGCCCTTCTGGCGCAGCGCAGCGATCCGCACCGCGAGCTCGCCCTTGATGGCTGCCGCGCTCGCGAGCCCGTCGAGCTTCCGGGCCGTCACAGCCTCCGCCCCGCCCGCGAAAGTACGGAGATATACGTACTCTCGACCATGAAAGACCCCTTATGCCCGTACTTTCGCGGAGGCACGGTCACTTCCAGGTCCCGGGAGACGTCAGCCCCTCGTAGAGCGGGAACCTGCCGGCCAACGCGGCGACGCGCGCACGCAGGGCGGGGAGGTCCGCATCCGGCATGAGGGCCAGTGCGATGATGTCGGCCACCTCGGTGAACTCGGCGTCGCCGAAGCCGCGCGTCGCGAGGGCCGGGGTGCCGATCCGCACGCCCGAGGTCACCATCGGCGGCCGCGGATCGTTCGGCACGGCGTTCTTGTTCACCGTGATGCCCACCTCGTGCAACCGGTCCTCCGCATCCTTGCCGGTGAACTCCGAGGCGCGCAGGTCGACGAGCACCAGGTGCACATCGGTGCCGCCGGTCAGCACGTCGATGCCTGCGGCCTTGGCGTCGGGCGCCGTCAGCCGCTCGGCCAGGATCTTCGCGCCGCTCTTGGTGCGCAGCTGCCGGTCCTTGAACTCCTCGGTCGCCGCGAGCTTGAACGCCGTGGCCTTCGCGGCGATCACGTGCATCAGCGGGCCGCCCTGCTGCCCGGGGAAGACGTTCGAGTTGATCTTCTTGGCCAGCGCCTCGTCGTTGGTGAGGATGAAGCCGGAGCGGGGCCCGCCGATCGTCTTGTGCACTGTCGATGAGGTCACATGCGCATGGGGGACGGGCGAGGGATGCAGCCCCGCCGCCACCAGTCCGGCGAAATGCGCCATGTCGACCCAGAGCACGGCCCCGACCTCGTCGGCGATGGCGCGGAACGCCGCGAAGTCCAGCTCGCGCGGGTAGGCGGACCAGCCGGCGATGATCACCTGCGGCTTCACCTCGATGGCGCGCTGCCGCACCACCTCCATGTCGACCAGGCCGGTGCCGGGATCGACGCCGTAGGCGTGCGCATCGTAGAACCTCCCCGAGAAGTTGAGCTTCATCCCGTGGGTGAGGTGGCCGCCGTGCGCCAGCTCGAGGCCCAGGATGCGGTCGCCCGGATTCGCGATCGCGGCCAGCACCGCGGCGTTGGCCGAGGCCCCCGAGTGCGGCTGCACGTTGGCGAAGGCCGCGCCGAACAGGCTCTTGGCGCGCTCGATGGCGAGCGTCTCGACGATGTCGACGAACTCGCAGCCGCCGTAGTAGCGGTGGCCCGGGTAACCCTCCGCGTACTTGTTGGTGAGCACCGAGCCCTGCGCCTCGAGCACTGCCCGCGGCACGAAGTTCTCGCTCGCGATCATCTCGAGGGTGGTGCGCTGCCGGTTCAGCTCCTGCTCGAGCGCTGCGGCGATCTCGGGGTCGACCTGCGAGAGGGGGGCGAGGAAGGTGTCGGTCATCGATACTCCTGAGTTCTGAACAGATGGATGTCTGTCACAGCCCAGGCGCACGGCCGTTCCCAAGAAGTCGCTCCATGATGGTGACCCATCCGAACGCCAGTCGCGACCTCGGCAGTCTATCGGGTGCGAGGGCCGATGGTGTGGGAGTCCGTGGGGCGGGCGGCCAGGAACAGCTCGAGCTCCGCGCGGGTCGGGGCCCCCGCTGGGCCGCGGCGGGTGACCGCGATCGCCGCGGCGGCGTTCGCACGGCGCGCCGCGGCGAGCGGGTCGAGGCCGTCGGCCAGACCCGCCAGGAAGACGCCCGTGTGCACATCGCCCGCGCCGTTCGTGTCGATCGCGTCGACCGCGAAACCGGGCACGGCGATCCCGTCGACCGTGCATCCCTGCGCACCCCGGCGCACGAGCAGCCGCCGCACCCCTGCGGGGGCCTCCCCGGTCTCCGCAGCATTGGCGCTCCACCAGTCGGCGCGCGCGACGACCGGGCCGAGCACTTCCGTCGGCAGCCGCGAGCCGAGCGGGCCCGGGTCGGCGAGCACGACCACCTCCGGCGGCACGGAGCGGATCCAGGCGGCGATCCTCGAACCGCTCGGCTCCCGC
This sequence comes from Microbacteriaceae bacterium, assembly GCA_011620705.1. Lineage (GTDB taxonomy): Bacteria > Actinomycetota > Actinomycetes > Actinomycetales > Microbacteriaceae > Lysinimonas. The sequence goes on from WOYR01000019.1 coordinate 3,988, forward strand.
GCGAGGGCGTAGCCCGAGACGTGGAGCAGGTCGCCGGCACCGATCCGCAGCTCGGATGGATCGCCGTCCGCTTCGGCGCCCACCGTCGTGAGGAAGCTGCGCTCGCCGCCGGCCTCGGTGATCGCGACATCCCACCCGGTGTCGCGTTCGCGGATCGGCGCGGCGAGCACCGCGATGTCCTCAGCGGCGAGGGCCTCCCGCACGAGGTCCCCGAACGGACCGGTGCCGTGACCTCCCGCGTAGGCAGCGGCCACTCCCTGCCTGCGCGCCGCGACGAGCGTCGTGGCGCTCCCGCCGACGACGATGCCGGATGCCGTTGCGGTCACGTCGTCGCCGGAGCGCGGCAGCGCCGGCAGCTCCAGCAGGAGGTCGACGACGGCATTGCCGACGCTCACGACGCGCGTCACGAGGCCGCCCGCAGCGCCAGCAGGCCGTCGACGAGGCCGTCGAGGCCTTTCAGCTCCCGGGGGTTGACGTGCGCGACCGTCTGGATCGCATCCGCCGGCCACGCAGACCCCGTCGCCCCGGCCATCGCCCCGGCCATCGCGCCGATCGTGTCGGTGTCGCCGCCGGCGCCCGCTGCCGCGAGGCAGGCGCGCCAACCGTCGCCGTCCGCGAGCGCGAGGCGGCCGAAGGCCGCGGGCACCGACTCCTGCGAGGCCAGGCTCGTGCCGATGAGCTCCGCCAGCCGATCGGCATCCAGGCTCACGGCCAAGCGGATGCGGGCAGCGACGGATGCGCCGGCGACCCAGTGCCCGCGCTGCGCCCCCAGCTCGGCGGCGGCGATCGCGAGCTCGGTCGCCTCGGCCCACCCCGCGCCGTCGAGCCCGGCGCTCACCGCAGCCGCGACCGCTGCGGCGCCCGCGATCGCGACCCCTGTGCCGTGAGTGGGCAGGCACACCTCCTCGACGGCGTCGACGAAGCGCGCCAGGTCGTGCACGGGACGCGCGATGCCGAGCGGCGCGATGCGCATGGCGGCGCCGTTCGTCGCGCCCGCGCGTCCGGCGAGGGCGGGATCGGCTCCGTCCCGGATCGCCGCGATGGCGGCGCGGGTCGAGGGACCGAGCAGGTCCAGCGAGCCGCGCGCACGCATCCCGTCCTCCCACTGGGCGAGGCGCTCCGCCCACTCCCGGGTGGGGACGGCGCCGTCGCGCTCCACGAGCAGCCGCGCGAGCAGGAGCGCCTGCTCGGTGTCGTCGGTGATCGAGCCGGCGGGCATCCCCGCGGCGATGGGGTGGTCATCCGCCGCCGCACGGAACCCGTCGATCGCGCCGAACCGCTGGGCGATCCGCTCGGGGGAGAGCAGCTGCGTCGGCATCCCGAGGGCGTCGCCGATCGCGAGCCCGTGCAGTGCGGCGAGCGCCCGCCGTCTCGGCCCCGGGTTCAACCGTCGGCTCGGCTTGCCAGTACCTCATCGACCGTCGTGATCTCGATGAGCGGTGCGTACAGCGCCATGGTGTCGAGTGCTCGCTGGTGGTCCTCCTGGCTCAGGCCGGCGCAGGCGTCGGCGACGACGCGCACGTGCACCCCGGCATCGGAGGCGGCGAGCGCGGTCGAGATGACGCAGCAGTCGGTCGACACGCCTGTGAGCACCATCTCGGTCGAGCCCCCCATCGCCTGCGCGAACTCGGCGTCCCACTTGCCGAAGGTTTCGCGAGTCTGCACCCGGCGCGCGATGCCGCGGAACGGCTCGGTCAGCTCGTACAGCGGGTCGTCCTGCGGCACCAGCGCGAACGGCCACAAGCTGTAGTACGGCACCCATGCCCCCTGCGGCTCGGCCGGCGCGACGAAGCGGGTGAAGATCGCCTCGCCGCCGAACGCCGGCAGCAGCCGCCGGATCCCGGCCGATGCGCGATCGTAGTCTGGCGTGAACCACGGGCTGCCCGGCCGGCCGAAGATCTCCTGCATGTCGATCGCGACCAGCCAGCACGCGCTCCGCTGGGAGCGACGGTCATTTCTGACCGTCGCTGCGGCGCCAGTGCCGGAGGCCGTCTCGGCCTCCGGAAGACCCGAACTCACGGCTCGACGCGCTCCTGTCGACGGATCGACGAGCGGCCCGCGATCAGGTAGCCGACGAAGCCGATCGCCAGCGACACGAGCACGCCGAGGTTCGAACCGCCCCAGTTCACCCGGAACCCGCCCTTCTCCGGGCCGAAGAGGTAGCCCTGCCAGCCGAGCCAGTCGGCGTAGCCGTTGGTGACCAGGCCCCAGCCGATCGCGGTTCCGACGATGAGCAGCCCGATGGCCGCCCAGCGCACGCTTCCGTAACGGCCGCGCCGGTCGTAGAGGTCCTTCTCGGCGAGGTCCTTCCTGCGCAGGATGACATCCGCGATGAAGATGCCGCACCAGGCGGCGATCGGAACGCCCAGGGTGATCAGGAATCCCTGGAACGGGAAGAAGAAGTCGCCGGCGAAGAACAGCACGTACACCGAGCCGAGCACCATGATGACGCCGTCGATCCCGGCCGCCGCCGGGCGCGGGATCCGCACGCCGACCGCCAGCAAGGCGAGTCCCGAGGAGTAGACATCCATGACGGCGCCCGCGATGAGCCCGAGCACCACGACGAGGGCGAAGGGGATGACGAACCACGGCTGGGTCAGCGGGATGAGCGGCCCGAGCGAGTACGAGCCGATCGCGTCCGACAGCTTCTTGGACGAGCCGGCGAGCATGAGGCCGAACACCAGCAGGACCGCGGGGGCCAGCGCGGCGCCGAAGGTCGTCCACCCGACCACGCCCTTGCCGCTCGAACCGCGCGGCAGGTAGCGCGAGTAGTCGGCGCCGGCGTTGACCCAGCCGAGGCCGAATCCGGTCATCATGAAGACCAGCGCGCCGACGACGAGGGCGAAAGGCCCGGCGGGTGTCGCCATCACCGTGCCGAAGTCGATGAGCGGCAGGATCGTGATCAGGTAGACGATCGTCACGACGCCGGTCACGATCGTGAGCACCAGTTGGAGGCGCATGATCAGCTGGAAGCCGAAGATGCCGAAGATCACCACGATCCCGGCGACCACGATCAGCGCGATGATCTTGGTGACCGGGCTGCCGGATGGGCCGCCGAGCGCCGCCACCGTCGCGTCGACCGCATAGACGGCGCTCACCGTCAGAACGGTCTCCCATCCGACGGTGAGGATCCACGACAGCAGGGCGACGACGCGGGCGCCGTCCACCCCGAACATGGTGCGGCTGAGCACCATCGTCGGCGCCGATCCGCGCTTGCCGGCCAGCGACACCACCCCGACCAGGAAGAAGGAGACGACGATCCCGATCACGCCGACGATGACCGCCTGCCAGAAGGAGATCCCGAAGCCGAGCACATAGGCGCCGTATGCGATCGCGAACACGGAGACGTTCGCGGCGAACCACGGCCAGAACAGACCCGCAGGCCGGCCCTTCCGCTCGCTCTCGGCGATGGTCTCGAGTCCGGTGAGTTCGATTCCGGCACGGGAGGTGGACTTGGCGGGGGACTCCGTCGTCATTCGAACACTGTACCGCGCGCAGCTCTCCCGGACGAAGAGCGATCCGGCGCTCGATACGCTGGTCGCGTGCCATCGACGCCGACCCATTGGATCATCACCCTCGTCTGCGAGGACCGACCGGGCATCGTGCACGCCGTCAGCGGCGCGATCGTGCAGGCGGAGGGCAACATCACCGAGTCGCAGCAGTACTCGAGCAAGG
>WOYR01000079.1:0-4993 GCA_011620705.1 Microbacteriaceae bacterium
ACCTGCGGCCTCGTCGTCCCGAACGACGCGCGCTACCAAACTGCGCCATACCCCGTGGTCGCCGGACACGGCCGGCGGCAACCTGTCCATGGTAGCCCACCGGGGTGGGCGCGCTGCGCGTTCGTGGCAGACGGATGCTAGCTCTCGGCGGCGACCAGGGTGAGCACGACCGCCTCGGGCGGGCACGAGAAGCGCACGGGGGCGTAGATCGAGGTGCCGAGGCCCGCCGAGACCTCGAGCAGAGCGCTGGAACGGGCGGTGCGCCACACGCTCAGCCCTTGCGCCTGGTCGCGCGGGATGTCGCAGTTGGTCACCAGCGCCGGCAGGCCCGGGATGCGCACCTGGCCGCCGTGGGTGTGGCCGGCGAAGATGACATCCGCTCCCTGGTTGACGAAGCTGTTGAGCACCCGCTGGTACGGAGCGTGGGTCACGCCGATCCCGAGCACCTGCTCGTCGGTGCCCGCGCTCCACTCGACGTTCTCGCGCATGTCGTCGATGGCGCGGGCGAGCACGGCGAGCTGATCCCAGCCGCGGTGCGCATCGCCGGTGCCGTAGAACTCGATGCGGGTCCCGCGGACCTCCATGGCGCGAGCTGTGTTGTTCAGGTCGAGCCAGCCGAGCTCATCCTCGAAGAACAGCTCGAGGGCGGCGGTGTCGAGCTGCTCGACCTCGCGGTGCCCTGAGGGCCCGCGGAAGTAGGCCAGCGGGTTCTTGAACATCGGACCGTGGTAGTCGTTCGAGCCGTGCACGAACACCCCCGCGGTGCCCGCGAAGGGCTCCAGCGCCTCCTTGACCCCGATGAGCCCGTCGAGGTGTCCGAGGTTGTCACCGGTATCGATGATCAGATCGGGCTCGTAACGCACCAGCGAGCGGATGAAGGCCTGCTTCTCCTCCTGCCACGGCGCCATGTGCAGATCGCTCAGGTGCAGGATCGTCAGCGGACGCGCCCCGGGCGCCAGCACGGGCAGCAGCTCATGGCGCACCGTGAAGCGGTTCCGCTCCACCAGGGCGCCCCAGGCGAGCGCACCGAGGCCGACGGCCGCGACGCCGGCCAGGACAGCGCCGGCACCGCGGCTCGACCGGGTCATGGGCAGCTGGCCTGTTTCACCGTGAGGATGACCGGCGTGCTCTTGCTGACGACGGCGCCCGCCGCGGGAACCTGGCTGACGATCTTGTTGAGCGAACCCGGCGGGTCGCCGGCCGCCGCCGCCTCGCAGGCCTGAGTGATGTCGGTGAAGCCCTGCGCTTGGAAGTCGGACTTGCCGTTGGGGTATGGCTTGCCCACGACGTTCGGCGCTGCCACCGACAGTCCGTTGCTGGTGTACACGGTGACCGTCGTCCCGCGCGACACCGTCGCGCCCTCGCCCGGGTTCAGCGAGGCGACCGCGCCGACCGGCAGGTCGGAGTCGATCGGGCCGCCGTCGGCGTAGCTGAGCTCCGCGAGCTCGATCGCGGACTGCGCCGACTGGACGGTGCCGCCGATCAGCCCGGTGGGGACCGTCGTCGGGCTGCCGGTGAGGAACTGCGCGCTCGGGGCGGGGAACTTGCCACCGCCGCCGAGTCCTGGATAGGCGTCGATCGTCTGGGCGAGCGGCTTGAAGATCCTGTGCCGGAGGATGGCTGCCTGGATCCCGTTCACGCGGGCGTTGCGGAGCGCCTGCTCGCCCGAGACGTTGCCCACCCAGACGGCGGTCGCCGTCTGGCGCGAGGAGCCCACCATCCAGGTGTGGACGGAGGCGTCGGTGGTTCCCGTCTTGCCGATGTAGCTGGTGCCGTCGTTCGGGTTCGATGCGCCGGCCGTGCCTCTCATGACACCCGCCATCGCGTAGGCGGCCGCTCCCGCGACGTCGGGCGCGATCTCCGAGGACTGCCCGCAGTTCGCATTCTCGCCTGGGATCGTGTTGCCCTGCGGGTCGACCAGGCTGTCGATCAGGGTCGGGTGGCAGTAGAAGCCGCCGTCGGCGATCGCGGCGAAGGCCGCTGCCTGTGTGAGCGGGGCGAGCGTGTTGTTGCAGCCGCCGATCACGCAGGACGGGTCGGTGCGCAGATCGGAACCGTCCTGGGCGCCGTAGGCATTGTGCACGCCCAGCGACACCGCGATGTTCTTGGTGTCGCATTGGTCGACCTTCGTCCCCATCTGGAGGAAGACCGAGTTGACCGATCCGGCCGTGCCGCGCATCACGGTGTACCTGCCGCGTTCGCCTGAATCGTTGCGGTACTTGTAGATGCCGCCCCAGCCGCCGTTGGCATCCGGGCAGCTGTCCTGGAAGCTGGCCTGGTTGAGCTGCAGGATGCCCGCGTCGAAGGTCTCGTTGACCCCGTGGCCCGACTTGAGGAAGTTGAGCAGGGTGTACGGCTTGTAGGTCGACCCGGGCTGGAATCCGACCGATCCGCCGTAGACCTTGTCGTCGGCGAAATTGACCGAGGTGGTGCTCGGGTCGATCCTGCTCGGGTCGTTGTTGTAATTCTTGTTCTGCGCCATGTCGAGGATCTTCCCGGTGCCGACCTGGGTCGTCACCGCGGTCGCTCCCAGCGCGAAGGTGGTGTAGTCCGGCGGTGCGTACTGCTTCACGATCCGGTTCGCGGCATCCTGCAGCGCCGGGATGATCGAGACGTAGACCTTGTAGCCGCCCGCCCTCCAGTTCGAGATCTCCTCCGCCTTGGTCGAACCGAGGCCATCGATGTTGCCGTTCAGGATGCGGTTGACGGTGTCGTCGCAGACGAACTGGTATCCGGGGGTGGCGTTGAGGCAGCCCTGGGTCGGCGCAGACAGGTGCACGAACTTGTCATCGACCTTGATGGCCAGCGCCTCTTCGTACTGCGCATCGGTGATGTAGTGCTCGGTGTGCATGAAGCCGAGGATGTCGTCGCGGCGCGTCTGGTTGGCCGCGTAGTTCTTCGGCGTGAAGAGCCCGTTCTTGGTCGGGTTCTGCACGATCGCGATCAGACTGGCGGCCTGGGCGGCTGTGACCTTGTCGGCGGTGGTGCCGAAATACTCCTTCGCGGCGGCCTGCACCCCGTAGGTGTTCTGGCCCATGCCGACGATATTGAGGTAGGCGGCCAGGATGGTCTGCTTGCTGTACTTCTTCTCCAGGCCGATCGCGTACTTCATCTCCTGCAGCTTGCGGCCCAGGTCGGGGTAGGTGGCGGCCGCGATGTCCTTGGCGCGCTGCTTGTCATCCACCCCGGTCTCGTTGAAGGCCTCCTGCACGCGGATGTTGCGCACCAGCTGCATCGTGATCGTCGAGGCACCGCTGCCCGAGGTGCCGGTCACGTTGCCGATGGCGGCGCGCACGACGGACGGCACGTCGACGCCGCCGTGGTCGTAGAAGCGGCGGTCCTCGCCCGCGACGGCTGCGAACTTGAGGAAGTCGCTCATCTCGTCGAGCGAGAGCTCCTCGCGGTTCTGGTCGTACACCGTGGCGATGTGGAAGTCGGTGCCGTCCTGGTTCTTGGCGACGATCTCGTTCTGCTGATGCTGGTTGCCGATGACCAGGTACTCGGGAAGCGACTCGAAGATGCCGATCGTGTTGTTGGCGGTCATGCCGGTCACCGCGAGCGCCGGGGCGATCATGACGGTGACGAGGAGTCCGGCGAGGGCGCTGAATCCGAGGGTGCCGATCACGGCCCCGAACAGACTGCTGGCCGTCTTTTTCTGGGCGGGCATAGGCTACAGGGTACGTTATCCGCCCCCGAAGCAAGCTGAACGGATGCCCACGATGCCCACCTGGGAGTACCTGACGACTCCGCTGATGATCCACAACACGGCGGCGATCCTGAACAGCTGGGGTTCGCAGGGCTGGGAGCTCGTGCAGGTGGTGACCGGCCCCGAGGGCGGGCTCGTCGCCTACCTGAAGCGCGAGAAGGCCGCCCAGGAAGTCGCCCAGGATGCCGCCGAGGAAGTCGCCGAGTGAGCGCCGTCGCCGACCGCCTGACCGAGCTCGGTCTGGTTCTTCCCCCGGTCGCGAAGCCGGTGGCCGCCTATGTTCCGGCCGTGGTGACGGGCAATCTCGTCTACACCGCCGGTCAGCTGCCGTTCGTCGACGGGGCACTGCCGGCGACCGGCAAGTTCGGCGCCGGGGTGGATGCCGCAGCCGGCCCCGCGCTAGCCCGCAGCTGCGCGCTGAACGCGCTCGCCGCCGCCGAGAGCGCGATCGGCTCGCTCGATCGGGTGACCCGGGTCGTGAAGGTGGTCGCCTTCATCGCCTCCGCCCCGGATTTCACGGGCCAGCCCGCGATCGCCAACGGCGCGTCGGAACTGCTGGGCCAGCTGTTCGGCGAGGCCGGCGCGCACGCAAGGAGCGCGGTCGGCGTCGCGGTGCTGCCGCTGGACGCGCCGGTCGAGGTGGAGCTGATCCTCGAATTCGCCTGAGCCGCGGCCGGCTCATGCCGGAGTATGTGAAGGCAGCCTTGGAGGACAGGATGGACGATCTGGAATGGGCCTGCGGCATCGGCGCTCGCGCCGAGCAGTCGCGGGCCGGCCGTCGGACGGCGCGACCGATCGGCGACCTCGTCGAAGAGCTGGGCTTCACTGCTGAGGACCTCGAGGCCGGAGCCTCAGAGGTGTGAGCTGGACGCTTCTCACCGACCCGGGCTTCGACGAAGCGCTGAAACGGCTCGACCGTCCCGCGCAACGGCGCGTCCTCGGACGGCTCGTCGAGTCAGCCGAGCTGGACGACCCTCGTGATCGGCTCAAGCCGCTGACCGGGCCGCTGGCCGGCCTGTGGTGTGGCGCTATCGGATCGGCGACCTCAGAGTGATCCTCGACGTACGAGTGCAGGAAGTCGTGGTCCTCGCCCTCGACGTCGGGCGCCGCGACAGCATCTACGACTGAGGCGCGGCAGGCGGCGCGCTCATCTGCTCGATGAGCCTCATGACGGCAGACTCCGCCACCATCGGATGCGACACCAGCGCTGACTCGATCTCGGCCGTCGACAGGCAGGCCGCCCGAGCCCTTCTCGACATCGCAGCTACGAATGGGCGATGCGCCGGG
>WOYR01000079.1:5093-7610 GCA_011620705.1 Microbacteriaceae bacterium
GGTGATCCTGCTCCTCGAGCCAGCGCAACGTACTGTCACGGTCCCGCCGCGCGTTCGGAAGGAGGCGTACTTCAACGCTCATGCCACCCGGAAGCGGCGGGCACGGACCTCGCGCTCGTCTTCATCGAGCGTGATGTAGTCGGTTGCGGGTTCGGGCCCCATCTCCGCAAGGCGACGTCGGACCTCCGCGAGGATGCGCTCGGGCACGTCCTCGTCGATCGTGGTCTGGGCGGCGCGCACGAACTCGCGCCGCTCTTCGGCGTCGAGTTTCAGGAACTGCTCGAAGAGTGCCGTGTCCACCATGCCGCAATGATAGCCGCGCGGTCTACGCCAGGGCCGGTCAGATCCGCATCAGGCGATGGACGATGCCCCGGATCAGCGGGCAACGGGTCGAGGCTACTTCGCCTTGCTCATCTGCTCGATGAGCCTCATGACGGCCGGGTCGGCCAGGGTCGTGGTGTCGCCGATCGGGCGGCCCTCCGCGACGTCCCGCAGCAGCCGGCGCATGATCTTGCCCGAGCGGGTCTTGGGCAGTTCCGCCACGATGAAGATCTCGCGCGGACGGGCGATCGCGCCGATCGCGGACGCGACATGCCCGCGCAGCGCCGTGCTCGCCTCATCCGGCGTGTGCTGCTCGGCGTGCTCCGCGCGCAGGATCACGAACGCCACGACCGCCTGGCCGGTGGTCTCGTCGTACGCCCCGACGACGGCCGACTCCGCCACCATCGGATGGGATACCAGCGCCGACTCGATCTCGGCCGTCGACAGGCGGTGGCCCGACACGTTCATCACATCGTCGACGCGGCCGAGCAGCCAGACGTCGCCGTCCTCGTCGATCCGGGCGCCGTCGCCCGCGAAATAGTAGCCCTGCTCGGCGAACTTGCTCCAGTAGGTCTCGACGAAGCGCTCGTCATCCCCCCAGATCCCGCGGGCCATCGACGGCCACGGCTCGGTGATGACCAGCAGACCGCCCGAGCCCTTCGGGACCGGGGCGCCGTCATCATCGACCACCGCGATCTCGATGCCGGGCACGGCGGCCTGGGCGCTGCCGGGCTTGAGCGAGGTGATCCCGGGAAGCGGGCTGATCATGATCGCGCCCGTCTCGGTCTGCCACCAGGTGTCGACGATGGGCGCCGTGCCCGCGCCGACCACATCGTGGTACCAGATCCAGGCCTCCGGGTTGATCGGCTCGCCGACGCTGCCCAGCACGCGGATGCTCGACAGGTCGAAGCGGTCCGGGATCTCGCGGCCGAGCTTCATCAAGGAGCGGATCGCGGTGGGCGCCGCGTAGAGGATCGACACCCGGTACTTCTCGATCAGCTCCCACCAGCGGCCCGGGTGCGGGGTGTCCGGCGTGCCCTCGTAGAGCAGCTGCGTCGCGCCGTTCGCGAGCGGGCCGTAGACGACGTAGCTGTGGCCGGTGATCCATCCGATATCGGCGGTGCACCAGAAGACGTCGCTTTCGGGGTGCAGGTCGAACACGTTCTTGTGCGTGTAGGCGACCTGGGTCAGGTAGCCGCCGCTGCTGTGCAGGATGCCCTTCGGCTTGCCGGTGGTCCCACTGGTGTAGAGGATGAACAGGGGGTTCTCGGCGTCGAAGGCCTCGGCCTCGTGCTCCGGGTCGGCGGTGCCGACGGTGTCGTGCCACCACAGGTCGCGCCCCTGGGTCCACCCGATGTCGTTGCCTCCGCGCCGGACGACCAGCACGTGCTCGACGCTGGTGCCTTCGACGGCCGCGTCGACGGTGTCCTTGAGCGGGAAGACCTTGCCCTTGCGCCAGCCGCCGTCGGCCGTGATCACGAGCTTGGCCTGCGCGTCGTCGATGCGGGCGCGCAGCGAGTCGGCGCTGAATCCGCCGAACACCACGGAGTGGATGGCGCCCAGCCGGGCGATCGCCAGCATCGCGATGACCGCCTCGGGGATGACGGGGAGGTAGACCGCGATCCGGTCGCCCTTGGTCACGCCGAGAGCCGCGAGCGCATTGGCCGCCTTCTTCACCTCTGCGGTCAGTTCGGCGTAGCTCAGCGAGCGGCTGTCGCCGGGCTCGCCCTCCCAGTGGATCGCGATCCGGTCGCCGTTGCCGGCCAGCACGTGCCGGTCGAGGCAGTTGTATGCGACGTTGAGCCGCCCATCCGCGAACCATCTGGCGAAGGGCGCGTCCGACCAGTCGAGGGTCTGCGTGAAGGGGGTGTGCCAGTCCAGCAGCTCGCGCGACTGCTCCGCCCAGAAGCCCAGGCGGTCTTTCGCGGCGGCGGCCGCCAGGGCCGGAGTCGCCACCGCGTTCGCCACGAACTCCGGGCTCGGCGGGAAGCGGCGGGTTTCGTGGAGCAGGCTGTCAATCGAGGTCATGGACGTCGTCATCCTCTGTCGATCCGCGACCGTGCCTGGTGACCGCGCGAGTTTGTTGGTGGACTCCGGAATCCTATCGCCGCGCCGGGCCGACCGCCGAAACCGGCTTGCTCCCGGGCCGATCCGGGTGTCGTGAGGGTGTCATCCGGGTGTCATCCGGGTGTCATC
>WOYR01000226.1 GCA_011620705.1 Microbacteriaceae bacterium
GTCGCCGAGATGCCGCACGGCGGCTTCAAGCACTCCGGCTACGGCAAGGACCTCTCGATGTACGGCTTCGAGGACTACACGCGGGTGAAGCATGTGATGAGCTACATCGGTTGATGACCGAGGTGGCCCACCACGATGAGGCGCAGCACTTCGCAGCGGGCGGGAAGCGATCGCCCGTGCGGGAGAGGACAATGTCCCCCGTGGCACCCGACGCTCGCGACCTCGACGACACGGTCGCGCTGCCGCCATGCCGGCGGGCCGGCCCGCATGCCGGCATGGCGCAGCCGGAACCGGATCTCGATGACACGATCACGATCGTCCGCGGCGGAGCGCCGCGCGTGCCCGCCATCGCGCCGGCCGTCCAGCCCGACCGGCCGTACGTGCGACCCGCGAAGCCGGAGTTCAGCGGCAACATCTGGGCGGAGCCGCTGCCCGAGGCGCCGCGCCCCTTCCGGCTGAAGCTCGCCGACGGTTCGATCGCACCGTTGGATCAGCCGGTCTACCTGGGCCGCAGGCCCAGCGTGCCGCGCATCCATCCTGGGGGCGTCCCGCTGCTGGTGGCGCTCGACTCCCCGGAGCGGGAGGTGTCATCGACCCACCTCGAGCTGAGCACCGTCGGCGGCGCGATCGTGGCGAGCGACATGAGGTCGACGAACGGCTCCGTGCTGCGCGTGCCCGGGTCCGAGCCGCGCGTCCTGATCGGCGGGGAGTCGGCGGTCGTGACGCCAGGCACGATCATCGAGCTGGGGGACGGCAACCTCGTCGAACTGCTCGCCCCCGAGCAGGACGACGAGGAGCCGGCCGCGGAAGGGGCCGGCTCATGACCAGGATCGGCGACGACGGCACCGAGGTGCGCGTGCCGCTGCCAGGGCATCTGCAGGAACTGGTGCTGAGCTGGGCGGCGCGCACCGATGTCGGCCACCGCCGCACCGCGAATGAGGACAGCGTGCTGGTGGGCCTGCCGATCTTCGCCGTCGCCGACGGGATGGGGGGCCACGCCGCCGGCGACAGGGCGAGCGCGGCGGTGACGGAGCGGCTGGCGCGCGAGGCGGGGCCGTTCGCCGAGCTCGCGCTGCTCGAGCAGGCGTTCATCGACGCGGGGGCGGCGATCGACGCGCTCGCCGAGGGCATCCCGATCGGGGTGGGGACGACCGTCACCGGGGTGGCCCTGGTGAACGACGCGGCCGAACCCTCCTTCCTGGTGTTCAACATCGGCGACAGCCGGGTCTACCGCTTCGACCGCAACGAGCTGTTCCAGGTGACGGTCGATCACTCCGTGGTGCAGGAACTCATCGATGCAGGGCTGATCTCGGCCGAGGATGCCCACAGCCACCCCGAGAGCAATGTGATCACGCGCGCGCTGGGCTTCCACGACGAGCCGCTCCCCGACATCTGGCGCATCTCGGCACGGCCGGGGATGCGGATGCTGATCTGCTCGGACGGCCTCACCAAGGAAGTCGGCGACGAGCGTCTGCGGCTGCACCTGGCGTCCGGGATGTCCGCGGCGGAGACCGCGAGCGCCCTGGTGGACGCCGCGCTGGCCGCAGGCGGCCGTGACAACGTGACCGTGGTGGTGCTCGACGTGCTGGCAGGCCCGGAGCCCCGCTCCGAGCGGCAGCGGATGCGGGAACGGCATCCATCGGCCCCCGATCCGGGGGGGGTTCGCAGAACATCCCCCCTTCGGGGGTGAACCCGGGGTAGCTCATGGACCCTCTGCCTAAGATGGAGGGTCCTGAGCTGAGGGGGTAGTCGTGGCGCGCCGCCTGCCATCGCAGCCCCCTGTGCTTCCGGGCTTCTCGTACGTCCATGTGCTCGGTTCCGGTGGTTTCGCCGACGTCTTCCTCTACGAGCAGAACATGCCGCGTCGCCAGGTCGCCGTCAAGGTGATGCTGAGCGAGGTCGTCAACGACCAGGTGCGCCAGATGTTCCAGGCCGAGGCGAACCTGATGGCGCAGCTGAGCGCGCACCCGGCGATCCTCACCGTGTACCAGGCGAGCGTCTCGAGCGACGGGCGCCCGTACCTGGTGATGGAGCTCTGCTCGGCGTCGCTCAGCGAGCGCTACCGGCGGGAGAGCATCCCGGTGCCGGAGGTGCTGCGGATCGCCGTCAAGATCGGCAGCGCGATCGAGACCGCTCATCGCGCCGGCGTTCTGCATCGCGACATCAAGCCCTCGAACATCCTGCTGACCGCGTACGGGCATCCTGTGCTGTCCGACTTCGGCATCGCCTCCACCCTGACCGCGTCGCGCCAGGAGGACTCGGTCGGCCTGTCCATCCCCTGGTCGGCGCCCGAGGTGCTGCTGGACGAGGTTCCCGGGAGCATCGCATCAGAGGTGTGGGCGTTCGCCGCCACCATCTACTCGCTGCTCGCGGGCCGCTCGCCCTTCGAGCTGCCGGGCGGCTCCAACTCCTCGAGCGACCTGATGTCGCGGATCGCGCGCGCCAAGCCGCAGCCGATCGGCCGCGCCGACGTTCCGGCGAGCCTGGAATCGCTGCTGCGCCGCGCCATGTCGCGGCGCCCGGAGCTGCGTCCGGGAAGCGTGCTCGAGCTGGTGCGCGAGCTCCAGCTCATCGAGACCGAGCTCGGCGTGCCCCAGACCGGCATCGAGGTGGCCATGGACGACTGGGCGCTCGGCACGGTCGCCGATCTGGAGGAGCGCACCCGGCTGCGGCCGATCGCCGGCGCCGCGAAGCCCCTGCCGGCGCGGCGTCGCCGGCGTCTGGCCGAGCGGGCGGGCGAGTACACGCCGGTCGCGACCGTGCGCGAGGGCAGCGGGCAGGCGCCGCGGTCGAACAGCAGGGCGACGGGCCCGGCTCGCTCGCCGCAACTGACCTGGCTCATCGCGGTGGGGTCCGTCCTGGTGGTGGCGCTCATCGCCGCGGTGCTGGTGGTGCTGCTGCGCCCGGGGTCAGGAGGCGGCATCCCGACGGTCTCCGGGATCTCGGCGTCGCTGAGCGGCGAGACGGTGCGCTTCACCTGGAAGGATCCCGGCCTGGCCGGCAACGACAGGTACCAGATCCAGGTGATCGGCGGCACCTCGAGCATCCAGCTCAGTCCGCATTTCGTGGTCGACGGCTCCGCAGGGGAGACCGTGTGCATCACTGTCGCGGTCAACCGCGACGGCAGGACGGGCGACCCGAGCGCCGAGAAGTGCGTCGATGTGCCCCGTGGGTGAACGCGCATGATCCGGCAGTGGGTGGCGGCTCACCGCTCGCTCGTCGCCACCGCGAGCAGCGGCACGGTGATCACCGCCGTCGTGGCTGCCGTGGCGATCGTGTCCACCGGGTTCACCGCGCAGAAGCTCGACCTCGGCGACGGAAGCGTGTGGGTGGGCAACAACGGCTCCCAGGTGGTCGGGCGCGCCAACCCGCAGGTGCTCGAACTGAACTCCGTCGTGCGCAGCCCCGGCACGGATCTCTCGGTCGTCCAGTCCGGCGACGAGGTGCTGCTGGTGGACCACACCGACGCGACCGTCTCGATCGTGGATCCCGCGACGTCGACCGCGGGTGAGAGTGTCGCGCTGCCGCCGGATCAGCCGCAGCTGCACCTCGCCGGCAGCCGGGTCGCGATCTACGAGTCCGGTACCGGCGAGCTCTGGCTCCTGCCGCAGAGCGAGCTGCAGAAGTTCGACGCCACCACCCCCTCCACGCTCAGCCTCGGCGCCGGCACCGTGGTGCAGCTCTCGCCGGATGGCACGCTCGTGGCCTATTCGCCCCAGCTCGGCGAGGTCTACCGACTCGACGCCACGAGCTCCGACCACGTGGACCAGCGCTGGAAGGTGAGTCTCGGCTCCTCGAGCGACGATGTGCAGATCACCGCGGTCGGCGATCAGTGGGCGGTGCTCGACACCACGACGCGCAAGCTGGCGGTCGAAGGGCGCACGGTCCCGCTCGATGGGATCATCTCGACCACGGCGAGCGCCGGGGCGGTGCTGCAGCTGCCGAGCGAGGCGGCCGACCGCGTCATGGTGGCAACAGGGGACGGGCTGTACGGCATCCCGATGGATGGCAGTCCCCCGTCGCGACTGGTCTCAGGAGTCTCGGGCACTGCCGCCGCGCCCGCCATGCTGAACGGCTGCGCCTTCGGCGCATGGACATCGGGCGCGGCCTGGCGGAACTGCGGAACCGGATCGGGCACAACGCTGGCGCTCGACAGGATGCCGGCCGGCGCCCGCCTCGCCTTCGCGGTCAACCGGCAGCAGCTCGTGCTCAACGACGCGCGCGGCGGCGCGAGCTGGGCGGTGCAGGCCGGCGGCGAGCTCATCGACAACTGGGCGGACCTGATCCCGAAGAACGACGACCAGCAGTCGCAGCAGAACAACCAGGACGTTCCGCCCACCGTCGATCCCGAGCAGAAGCCCCCGGTCGCCGTCGATGACGCCTTCGGCGCGAGGCCCGGCAAGGCGACCATGCTGCCGGTGCTGCTGAACGACTACGACCCGAATGCCGACGTGCTGGTGATCACCGCGGTCGACACGATCGACGACTCCCTCGGTCGGCTCGACCTCGTGACGCGCAACCAGCAACTGCAGATCACGCTCGCGCCGACGGCATCCGGGGTCATCTCCTTCGGTTACACCATCAGCGACGGCCGCGGCGGCTCGGCGAGCGCAACGGTGGTCGTCACGGTGCGCACCCCTGAGGAGAACTCGCCGCCGCATCAGGTGCGCGTGACCAGGACCACGGTCGCCGAGGGCGGGCGGATCTCGACCCAGGTGATCGGCGACTGGATCGATCCGGACGGCGATCCCTTCTTCCTCACCTCGGCGACGAGCGCCGGGTCCGACCATGTGAGCTACCAGCCCGACGGAGTCGTGGTCTTCACCGACTCCGCGGATGGCGGAACCCAGAAGTCGGTCACGCTCACCATGAGCGACGGCCGCGCCCAGGGCAGCGGCAGCATGGCCGTCACGGTCAAGGCGGTGGGCCAGGTGCCCATCGTGATCGAGCCATGGATCGCCCTCGCGACCGCGGGCGAGCAGATCACCGTGCAGCCGCTGTTGCATGCACGCGGCGGCAACGGTCCGCTGCGGCTCAACGCCGTGCCCGCGAAGGCGGGGATCACGATCGTGCCGAGCTTCGACGCCGGCACCTTCACCTTCGAAAGCGATGTGGTCGGCACCCACTACGTCGAGATCACGGTCACCGACGGCGACCAGAACGCCTCGGGACTGGTGCGCGTGGATGTCGCGGCGCCGCCCAATGCGAGCACCCGGCCGATCACGGTGCCGCAGACGGTCTTCGTGACGACGCTCGGAAGCGACACCGTCGATCCGACCCAGACCGATATCGACCCGGCTGGCGGCGTCCTCGTGGTCACCGGGCTGATGAATGTGCCCGGCGATGCGGGGATCGAGGCCGAGATCCTCGACCAGCGCCGGGTGCGGGTGACGCTGGCCAAGCCGCTCGGCGGCAACACGGTGGTGTTCAACTACCGCATCAGCAACGGTCTCGCGGATGCCGTCGGCACGATCACCGTCGTCGAGATCCCGCGCCCCGCCCAGTTGCAGCCGCCGGTGGCGGTGGACGACTCCGTGGCGGTGCGCGTCGGCGATGCGATCGACATCCCGGTGCTGGACAACGACTCGCAGCCCGACGGGGGGAAGATCACCCTGGACCCGAAGCTCGCAGCGCCGCTGCCCGGCGGTGCCGGCCTGTTGTTCGCCTCGGGGGGCCGCTTGCGCTATCTGGCACCGCAGACCGCCGGCAACTACTCGGCCGTGTACTCCATCTCGGGGCCGGACGGTCAGACCGCCCAGGCGAAGGTCGACATCTCGGTGCGGGAGGTGGATCTCGCCACCAACAATCCGCCGGTCCCGGTGCCGGTGACCGCCCGCGTGCTGGCAGGGGAGCAGGTCGGCATCGAGATCCCGCTCACCGGGATCGATCCGGACGGCGACTCGGTGCAGCTGATCGGCGTGGTGAGCAATCCCGAGAAGGGCTCCATCCAGTCGGTGACGAACGGCTCGATCGTCTACAAGGCGGGCGACTACTCCTCCGGCACCGACTCGTTCACCTACTCGGTCGTCGATGGACTCGGCTCCCGGGCGACCGGCACGGTGCGGGTCGGCATCAGCGCCCGCCTCGCGGGCGCCCGCAACCCGGTGGCGAACGCGGACTCGGTCTCGGTGCGACCGGGACGGACCGTCTCCGTGCAGGTGCTCGCGAACGATTCAGACCCGGACGGCAGCCCGCTGACGGTCACCGCCGTGGCTCCGAACACGCCGAACACCGCGGCGAAGATCATCGACCGCGCCATCATCGACATCACCCCGCCGAAGGACCCGGGCAATTACTCGGTGATCTACACGATCCAGAACGAGTACGGCGGCACGAGCGCCAACTTCGTCACGGTCACCGTGGATCCCAACGCACCGCTGGCGTACCCCGTCGTGAAGGACACCACGCTCTCGGTGAGCGATGTGATCGGGCGCACCTCGGTCGACGTGAAGGTGCTGAACAATGTCTTCTTCGCCGACGGCGATGTCCACACCCTCGGCATCGCTCTCGTGCAGGGCTACAGCAGCACGACGCAGGTGCTGGCGAACAAGAACATCCGGGTTCGGATCGGCGACAAGAGCCAGATCATCCCGTTCTCGGTGTCCCATCCCGACGACGACTCGATCCGCTCATACGGCTTCATCCGGGTTCCGGGCTACGACGACGCCCTGCCGCAGGTCAACCTGAAGGCGCCTGCGCTCAGG
The DNA here is from genome assembly GCA_011620705.1 of Microbacteriaceae bacterium. Lineage (GTDB taxonomy): Bacteria > Actinomycetota > Actinomycetes > Actinomycetales > Microbacteriaceae > Lysinimonas. Next base: position 6,705 of record WOYR01000226.1, read on the forward strand.
GTGAAGAGCGAGCAGCCGCTGCGCATCGACCTCGATCAGTACGTGGTCGCGCTCGCCGGCCCGCGGGTGCACATCACGGACGCCGCGTCGGTGAAGGCCACCCACGCCAACGGCGACCCGCTGGTCGTCGATGACCACACGCTCGTCTACACCTCGGCCGCCCGGTATTTCGGGCCGGCATCCATCACCTTCGAGGTCAGCGATGGCGGTTCAGCGTCCGATCCGAATGGGCACACCGCGATCCTGACCCTGGCGATCGACGTGCAGCCGCGCGACAACCAGCCGCCGGCTTTCGTCGGCGGCGTCATCGATTTCGAGCCGGGGCAGCAGAAGGAACTCGACCTGGTGAAGCTCACCAACTATCCATACCCGGATGTGAACGAGCTCGGCTACACGGTGCTGGCGCCCGATCCGACTGGATTCAGCTACCAGCTCGACGGCCAGCGCCTGGCAGTGACCGCAGATGAGAGCGCCGCCGTCGGCACCGTCACCTCGATCTCGGTGGGCGTGCGCGACGCGGTCAACGACGGTCTTGCGGGCAAGATCCAGTTGACGGTGGTGCCCTCGACGCGCCCGCTCGCCAAGACGGTGCCGGATGCCGCGATCGCCAAGCGCGGCCAGACCACGACCGTCGACGTGGTCAGCAACGACCAGGCGAACAACCCCTTCCCGGACACGCCGCTCAAGGTGATCGACATCCGCGGAATCGACGGGGCCCAGCTGCCGGACGGCGTGACCGTCACGCCGAGCGCGGACAAGTCGAAGGTCTCGGTGTCGGTGTCGTCCAGCGCGCTGCCGACCGACGTGAACTTCCAGTACGAGGTCGCGGACGCCACGGGTGATCCTGGCCGCTACGTCTGGGGAAATGCGACCATC
>WOYR01000093.1 GCA_011620705.1 Microbacteriaceae bacterium
GGAGGATTCGCCTAGTGGCCTATGGCGCACGCTTGGAAAGCGTGTTGGGTGAAAGCCCTCGGGGGTTCGAATCCCCCATCCTCCGCCCCCCAGCATCACGCCACCGCACATCGAGTCACCGAGTCACCGAGCCACCGAGCCACCGAGCGCAGGAGGGACCGCGATGACCAGCACCGCGACCACCGTGCGGATCCGCCCGCGCCGCTCCCTCGTGGTGACCGCCTTCTTCTCGATCGTGCTGGCCATGATCCCGGTGTTCGGGGTGCTCTACTGGTTCGCCGGGCAGCACGGCAGCTGGATGCCGGTGCTCGTCGTGCACCTCGCCGTGACGGCCATGAGCATCGCCGTGCTGCTGCGGCAGTTGACGGTCTACACCGAGGTGACCGCGACCGAACTGGTCGGGCGGGGCATCTTCAGCCCCCTGCTGCGCGTGCCGCTCAGCAGCATCGCGCGTGTCGACGTCGTTCCGTGCTACGTCGGCCAGTCCCCCGACGCCGTGCAGCAACTGCTGGTGCGCGACGCCTCGGGCAGACGGCTGTTCCGGATGCGCGGCAACTTCTGGCATGCCGCCGACTTCGCGGCCGTCGTCGACGCGCTCCCCGTGCGCGCGACCGTCGTCAAGGAGCCGATGAGCATCCGCGAGTTCTACCGCGACTATCCGGGGAGCGCGTACTGGTTCGAGAACAGGCGCGCCATCTGGATCGTCGTGATCGTCGTGCTGGGCCTGCTCGCCGTCGCGGGCGCCGCCCGGATCATGACGGTCCTGGGGATGCGGGTCGCGTTCCTGTCGAACTGAGCCGGTCCTCCAGCCCCCAGGCCTGGCCGTAGCCGCCCTCGGCCTCCGGCCTCTTCATCAGCTCCAGGAAGGGCGCGGCGGGGAACGCCTCAGGGCCGAGCACGCCGGTGCCGGTCCAGGTGCCGTCGGCGAGCAGTTCGAGCGCGATCACCGGGTTGAGCGCGGTCTGCCACACCACGCACTGGCTCTCGTACTCGGCCATCGTCCACTCGTTGTCGCTGACGTGGTACAGGTACACCTCCCGCGGCGCCCCGTCCTTGCCGGTGCCGGTGGCCCAGACGCCCGCGCAGGTCTTGCCCGTCATCCGGGGTCCGATGGTCGCCGGATCGGGCAGGGCCGCCGCGACCACGTCGCGCGGTGCGACCTCGACCGGCCCGTCGGCGCTGCGCACGCGCAGCGGGGCGACGGAGTCGAGGTGGAGGGTGTGCAGGGTCTTCAGCACCCCGATGAACTCGTCGCCGAGCCCGTACTTGAAGGTCACGCGCTGCGCATCGAGCCAGCGCGGCATGAGCAGCACCTCCTCGTGCTCCACGTTGACGCACTCGACAGGCCCGATCCCCTCGGGGAACACGAAGATCTCCGGCTCGGAGAAGGGCGGCGTGGTGAACCAGCCCCTGTCCTTCTCCCAGATCACCGGGGGGTTCAGGCATTCCTCGATGGTGGTCCAGATCGAGAACGATGGCGCGAAGATCTCGTTGCCGGCCTCGTCGCGCACCACCAGGTCGGCCCCATCGCGGGTGCCGAGCTCATCGACCGACGAGAACAGCTCATCCACCGCGTAGCGCGCGAAGACGTCGCTCAGCCCGGGCTCGACGCCCATGCCCACCAGCGCGAGCCGGCCGGCCTTCTCCCAGTCGGGAGCCTGCTCGAACTGATCGTCGCCGAGTTTGACCCCCGTCTCGCGGTACGGGTCGACCGGATGCGGCTCCGACAGGCTCATCGCCATGTCGAGGTAGTCGGCTCCTGCAGCGAGCGCGCCCGCGAAGATGGTCGGGACGAATTTCGGCTCGACGGCGTTCATCACATGGGTGGCGCCGTGCTCCCGGGCGAGGGCCGAGACGCTGTCCGGGTCGGACGCGTCGATCCGCGCCGGGACGAACCGCCCGCCCTGGTCGCCGTGCTTCGCCGTGATCCAGGCGATGGTGCGCTCGGCGCGCGACAGGTCGTAGTCGCTGACGACCATCAGCTCGAAGAAGTTCCGCCGCGCGGCGATCTTGGCGATGGCGTCGCCGACGCCGCCGGCGCCCACGAGGAGGATTCTCATGGGGCGAACCTATCAAGCAGGTCGGCCTCCCCGGGTCACCGCCGTCAGCGCCTGGTGAGCGGCTCGAGGATCGGGTCGTTCTGGTACGACTGGGCCGCGTTCTCACGCGTGACCAGTTGCGGCGGCAGCAGGAAGGTCGGCACGAGCTTCATCCCGTTGTCGTACGAGGTGGTGTCGTTCACGTCCACCTTCTTGCCCTGCTGCAGCTCGTCCACCATCCTGATCGCCTCCGCGACCAGCTTGCGGGTGTCCTTGTTGATCGTGGAGTACTGGATGCCGGCCATGATCGACTTCACCGAGTCCGCCTCCGAGTCCTGGCCGGTGACGATCGGGTACGGCTTGCCCGCGGTGCTGACGGACTGCAGGATCGCGCGGGCCAGGGTGTCGTTCGGCGAGAGCACCCCGTCCAGCTGCACGCTCGTGTAGAAACCCGCCAGCAGGGTGTCCATGCGGCTCTGGGCGTTCTGCGCCAGCCAGCCCTGGGTGGTGACCTGCTTGAACGCGGTCTGCCCCGACACCACGTGCAGGGTGCCGTCGTCGATCTTCGGCTGCAGGACCTTCATCGCGCCCCCGAAGAACACGCTCGAGTTGTTGTCATCGGGCGAGCCGGCGAACAGCTCGATGTTGTAGCTGCTCCTGCCCGGGTTCTTGGCCTTCATCCCGTCCAGCAGCGCCTGGCCCTGCAGCTCGCCGACGCGCTCGTTGTCGTATGCGACGTAGTAGTCCAGATCCCGGGTGTTCAGGATGAGGCGGTCGTAGGCGATCACGACCGCGCCCGCCTTCTTCGCATCAGCGAGCTGGGTGGAGAGCTGCCTGCCATCCTTGGCGCCGATGATGATCACCTTCGCGCCGTTCGTGATCATCGACTCGATCTGGTTCTGCTGCTCGGGAACGGTGTTCGTGGCAGGCGCGTACTGCACATCGGGCGAGTACCCCTCAGCCGCGAGCCCCTGCGTGAACAGCCGACCGGCGATGGCGAAGTTCTCGCTGGTCTTGTCGGGCAGCGCGACGCCGATGGTCGCGTGCGCCGGGAACCCGGTGGAGGATGCCGCGGCCTCCTCGGCTCGGGACGTGCAGGCGGTGGTGAGAGCGAGGGCTCCCAGGACGACCGCGATGAGTGCCGAGCGGGCCATGCGCCGGGCCGGGCGCCGGTTCATGAGCCGCTGCCTCCGTGCTCGACGGGCATGTCGAGGGGCGTGTCGAGAGGCGTCTTGTCCGGTGGGGGGACCTCGGCCGTCGGCGCGAGGGCGCGCCGCTGCAGGCGCCCGATGATCGAGGGCCGTCCGCGGCTCTTGCTGTAGACGTCGAGGCCGACCGCCACCAGGAGCACCATGCCCTTGATGATCTGCACGCGGTCGGAACTGACGCCCAGCAGCGAGAGGCCGTTGTTGAGGACGGCGATGACGAGTCCGCCGACCACCGAGCCGACGATCGTGCCGATGCCGCCGGAGACGGCCGCGCCGCCGATGAAGACCGCGGCGATCGCGTCGAGCTCCCAGCCGATGCCGTCTCCCGGGCCGGATGCGGCGGCGCGCGCCACCCACATCTCCCCCGCGAAGGCGGCGATGACCGACATGTTCACCATCACGAAGAAGTTGACGCGGCGGATCTTGACACCGGACAGCTCTGCGGCCCGCCAGTTGCCGCCGACGGCGTAGATGTGGCGGCCGATCACGGTGCGGTTGGACAGGAAGGAGTACCCGAGCACGAGCACCACCAGGATCACCCCGGAGACCGGGAAGCTGGTGCCGGCCGGCCCCTTGGCGAACAGGTAGCTCGCGCCGGCGATCACCACGACCAGGACCGCCACCCGCACGACCGCGGCCCAGAGCGGGACCAGCTCGGAGCCCGCCCGGCGAGCGCCCCGCCGCCGCACCGCCTCGCGCACGACGACGAGCGCGACCGCGACCGCGCCGAGCACGACGGTCGAGAGGTTGAGCTGCACGCCCCACGCCGGATCGGGCAGGTAGCCGCTCCCGAGGAACGCGAAGGTGTTGCCGGCGGGCAGGCTCACGCTCGTCGAGTTGCCGACGAACTGGTTGGCCCCGCGGAAGATGAGCATCCCGGCGAGGGTGACGATGAAGGCTGGCACCCCGACATAGGCGACCCAGAAGCCCTGCCAGGCTCCGACCAGTGCGCCGACCGCGAGCCCGAGCAGCAGCGCCAAGGCCCACGGCAGGTGCCATTGGTCGATGGAGATCGCGACCACGATCCCCACGAAGGCGGCGACGGAGCCCACCGAGAGGTCGATGTGCCCTGCGATGATCACCAGCACCATCCCGACGGCGAGGATCAGCACATAGGCGTTGCCGTTGACCAGGTTGAGCAGGTTGATGGGGTCGAGCGTCTTGCCGCCGGTGAGGACCTGGAAGAACACGATGATCGCCACCAGGGCGCCCAGGATGCCGAACTGCCGCCCGGAGGACTGCAGGCCCATCAGCAGGCGCAGCTCGCCGAGCCGGAACCGGCGGGCCGGGGGCTTCTGGGCGGGCTCGGAGGTCGTGCTGTCGTCGCTCATCGGGTGGCGGCCTTCTTCTGGGTGGTGGTGATGCTGCGCATCAGCGTCTCGGGGTCGGCATCCGCGACGGCCAGGTCGTTGGTGATGGCGCCCTCGAAGATCGTGTAGATCCGGTCGCAGATGCCGAGCAGCTCCGGCAGCTCGGAGGAGATGAGCACGATCCCGCTGCCCTGCGCTGCGAGGCGCTGGATGATCCCGTAGATCTCGAACTTGGCGCCGACGTCGATGCCCCGCGTCGGCTCGTCGAGGATCAGCAGTTCGGGGTCGGTGAACATCCACTTCGCCAGCACGACCTTCTGCTGGTTCCCGCCGGACAGCCGCGAGACGCCTTCGTCGATGCTGGGCGTCTTGATGCGCAGACCGGAGCGGTAGGACTCGGCGGCGCGGCGCTCCTCGCCGTCATCGACCAGTCCGAAGCGCGCGACCTTGCCCAGTCCGGCCGAGACCACGGACTCCTTGACATCGTCGAGCAGGTTGAGCCCGAGCGCCGTCCGGTCCTCGCTGACGTAGGCGATCCCGTGCGCGATCGCCTCGGAGGCGTCGTTGAGCACGATCTCGCGGCCGTCCTTGAAGATCCGTCCCGAGACGTAGCTGCCGTACGACCTCCCGAACACGCTCATCGCCAGCTCGGTCCGTCCCGCGCCCATCAGGCCGGCGAGCCCCACGATCTCGCCGCGGCGCACCGAGAAGCTCTCGTTCTTGCAGACCAGCCGTTCCGGGGACTGCGGGTGCCGGACGGTCCAGTCGCGCACCTCGAAGAACACCTCGCCGATCCGCGGCTGGCGGTCGGGGAAACGGCTCTGCAGGCTGCGGCCCACCATTCCCCGGATGATGCGGTCCTCATCCACCTCGTGCGCTTTCACGCTCAGCGTCTCGATCGCGTGCCCGTCGCGCAGGATCGTGATCGAATCCGCGATCTGCTCGATCTCGTTCAGCTTGTGGCTGATGATGATGGAGCTCACGCCACGGTCCTTGAGGCCCAGGATGAGGTCGAGCAGGTGCTGCGAGTCCGCGCCGTTCAGCGTCGCGGTCGGCTCGTCGAGGATCAGCAGCTTCACGTCCTTGTGCAGCGCGCGGGCGATCTCGACCAGCTGCTGCTTGCCGACCCCGAGGTGCTTGATCGGGGTGGCGGGATGCTCGCGCAAGCCGACCAGGGCGAGCAGCTCCTCGGCCCGCCGGTTCTCCTCGCCCCAGTCGATCACCCCGCCGCGGGTGATCTCGCTGCCGAGGAAGATGTTCTCGGTGATCGACAGCTCCGGGATGAGGGCGAACTCCTGGTGGATCGTGACGATGCCGACCGCCTCGCTCGAGCCGACGCCCCGGAACCGCTGCAGCTTCCCCTCGTACACGATGTCGCCGCGGTAGGAGCCGTAAGGATGCACGCCGGACAGCACCTTCATCAGAGTCGACTTGCCCGCCCCGTTCTCGCCGGCCACGGCGTGGATCTGCCCGGGGCCGACCGAGATGGACACATCGGAGAGCGCCTTCACACCCGGGAACTCCTTCGAGATGCCGCGCATCTCGAGAATCGGCGGCACGACGTCGATCCCGGCCTGCGGGTTCTGCGCGCTCACGCCGACCCCCTCGGGGCGGCCGTCGACGAGCGCTGCACCAGCACCGGCCGGATCGGCTCGGCGTGGCGCCGGCCGCCCGCGCCGAGCTCGGCGAGCAGCAGGTCGACCGAGCGCCGTCCGATCTCGGCGAAGTCCTGCCGGATCGTGGTGAGCGGCGGCCAGTAGTGGGCCGCCTCCGGGATGTCGTCGAAGCCCACGACGCTGACATCCTCCGGCACACCGATGCCCGCCTCGCGGAAGGCGTGCAGCAGCCCGAGCGCCATCTGGTCGTTCGAGCAGAAGACGGCGGTGAAGTCCTCGCCGCGCAGCAGCTCGCGGCCCGCGAGGTACCCGAACTCGGCCGTCCAGTCGCCGAGCACCGGCGGCCGCACCATCAGCTCGGCGTCGGCGACCTCGCGCAGGTAGCCCTGCATCCTCGCCTCGGCGTCGATCCAGTCCTGCGGGCCCGCCAGGTGGATGATGCGCCGGTGCCCGAGCTCGATCAGATGGCGGGTGGCCAGGCGCGCACCCTCGAACTGGTCGACCGAGATGCTGTGCGGCACGTCGCGCCGTTCGGGATCGAGCAGCACATAGGGCACGCGCAGCGGCGTCGAGCTGAGCAGATCGAAGACACGGGCCTGCGGGGCGACCACGGCGAGGGCGCGCACCGCCTGCCCGTCCAGCTGATCGAGGGCGTCGCGCACCGAGCGGTCGTCGCTGGCCGTGGTGACGATGGCCAGGGTGAAGCCCGCCTCGCGGGCGGCATCCTCGATCTCGTACAGGATGGTCTGCGCGCCGTAGGCGGCTGCGCGGGTGGCCACGAGCACGCCGATCACGCTCGACGTGCTCGTGACCAGCGCGCGTGCGGCCTGGTTGGGCCGGTAGCCGAGCTGCTCGATCACCTCGAGCACGCGCTGCCGCGTCTCGGGCCGCAGCCGCGGCGAGTCGTTGATCACCCGTGACACCGTCTGGTACGACACACCGGCCTCGCGCGCCACATCCCGGATGTTCGGTGCGCGCGTCGTCGTCGGCTCGGTCACGTGCCTCCCGACGTGGTGGATGGGGCGCACCGTCGGGATGTCCTACGGCGAGGGGCTCGCTGACTGGCTCGTCGAGTGGCTGCAGACCATTATGCACGGATGTGACAAGAGCACCACCCTTGTCACATGGCCGCCCGGGCGGCTCAGAGCGTCGCGAAGGCGCGCACCGGGAAGGTGCCGAAGCCCTCCACCGCGGGCGGAGCGGCGGTGAACCTGGCGCCCTGCGCCGGCAGGGCGTCGAGCCCCGAAGTGCCGGCTCCAACCGGTGTGCAGCAGCACGGCCGCTCCGCCGAGGTCTCGGTCGCGGTCGCGGTCGGCGAAGGCGGTCGCCGGGATCTCGCGCGGTCCCGTGCCGCCGGGCGCGACATCCGTCAGGTGGAAGACCTCGGCGCGCAGGTCGACCAGC
>WOYR01000231.1:0-2114 GCA_011620705.1 Microbacteriaceae bacterium
AGGGCACCCCGTTCGGCGGCGTCCACCAGATGAACACGGTCCGGCCCCGCTGACCTCGTTGGACTGGCGACGGCTGTCATCCTGCAAAACAGAATACAGCGGCACCCATCAAATCAAGTACGTTGGCTCTTTGGTGCGCCAACTAACGTGGGAATGTCCTCCAGACAGAACGGCGCCCAGTTTGCCACCGCAGGCACCGGTGACTTCGATATAGATCAGGAATTCCCGATGAAGATTGCAGTGCTGGTCAAGGTGGTGCCGGACACCTACGGGGATCGAAAGCTCGATCTCGAGACGGGTCTCGCTGATCGCGATGCCTCGGAGAAGGTGCTCGACGAGGTGGCCGAACGCGCCACAGAGCTCGCCTTGAAGTACTCGGACGCCAACCCTGACACCGAGGTCACGCTGGTATCGATGGCTCCCGAATCCGCCACCTCGACGATCCGCAAGGGCTTGGCGATGGGGGCGCACTCCGCTGTGCAGATCGTTGATGACGCGCTGGTCGGCGCCGATCTGACTCTCACCGCCGAGGTTCTGGCGGCGGCGCTCAGGCGCACCGGATTCGACCTCGTCATCACCGGGAACCAGTCGACGGACGGGGTCGGCGGAGTGATTCCGGCCATGCTGGGCGAACTCCTGAACGTGCCGGTCATCACTTCGCTGAACTCGGTGCAGATCACCGCGCACTCGGTGTCCGGCGACCGCACTCTGGAGGGGGGCACGATGACCGCCTCGGCACCGCTCCCGGCTGTCATCTCCATCACTGAGCAGCTTCCTGACGCGCGCTTCCCGAACTTCAAGGGCATCACGGCCGCCAAGAAGAAGCCGCTGGACGTGCTGTCGCTCGCCGATCTCGAGGTGGATCCTCTGGATCCGAACGCTGCGCGGTCGATCATGGTCTCCGTCGCCGCAGCGCCGCCGAGGTCCGCCGGAGTGAAGATCGTCGACGAGGGCGACGCGGGCTCGCAACTGGCCGAATTCCTCATCAAGAACCGACTGGCGTAAGGAAGAGACGTGTCAAGTTTTGCATCCGATTCGATCCTGGTTCTGCTGGATGTCACACCGGCGGGCGAGCTGGCCAAGTCATCCCTGGGCCTGCTAGGGGGCGCCGCCGCTATCGGCACCCCCGTCGCACTCATCGTCGCCCCCGAAGGAAGCGCCCAGGCCCTCGCCCAGGCCGCAGCCGACGCGGGAGCCACCACGGTGCTGACTGCCGCCTCCGATGATTCGCAGCTGTTCACACCGACCGTGGATGCGCTGGCGGCTGCGGCCGAGCTGGTGCGCCCGGACGCGGTGCTCGTCTCGCACTCGATCGATGGGCGAGCCGTCGCCGGCGCATTCGCAGCGCGCGCGCGCGCGGCGCTGGGCGTCGACGCGGTCGAGTTGAGCAGGGATTCCGAGGGCGTCGTCGCCGGCCATTCGATTTACGGCGGTGCCTACAACGTTCAGAGCGCGGCGACCTTCGGTGCGCCGGTCATCACCGTGCGCCAGGGATCGATCGACGCACGCGCCGAGGCGAAGCCTCTCGTGAGCGTTCCGCTGGAGGTTCCGGCCTCCGGCAAGCCCGCTGCGAAGATCGATGCACAGGAGGCGGTCATCGCCAGTTCGACCAGGCCCGAGCTGCGAGGTGCTGCGAAGGTCGTGTCCGGCGGGCGAGGACTCGGTTCGGCCGAGAAGTTCTCGCTCGTGGACGAACTCGCCGATGCGCTGGGCGCCGCAGTCGGAGCCTCGCGTGCCGCTGTCGACGCCGGGTATGTGCCGCAGACCTCCCAGGTGGGTCAGACCGGTGTCTCCGTCTCGCCGCAGCTCTATATCGCATTGGGCATCTCCGGTGCGATCCAGCACCGCGCTGGGATGCAGACCGCGAAGACCATCGTCGCGATCAACAAGGACGCGGACGCGCCGATCTTCGACATCGCGGACTTCGGGGTGGTGGGTGACGTGTTCAAGGTCGTCCCGCAGTTGATCGAGGCGATCCAGGCGAAGAAGGGTTAGCGCCGTGGCGAGCTATTCATCGAGCCTGCGGCGGGGGCTGCCCCGGCAGCACGGGGGGGAGCCATGGCCGCCGGCGGGGTTCGCATCCGCCGTGCAGTCCCCGCCTGCCTCGTCGCCCG
>WOYR01000231.1:2214-7499 GCA_011620705.1 Microbacteriaceae bacterium
CGGTGCCGGCGGCGCCGGATGGTTCCGTCGTCGTCGCGAGCGCGGTCCCGGTGCGGCGGGGGCTGCCCCGGCAGCACGGGGGGGAGCCGTGGCCGCCGGCGGGGTTCGCATCCGCCGTGCAGTCCCCGCCTGCCTCGTCGCCCGCGGCGCCGGCGCCGGTGCCGGCGGCGCCGGATGGTTCCGTCGTCGTCGCGAGCGCGGTCCCGGTGCGCCGGGGGCTGCCCCGAACACCCGGGGGCGAGCCGTCGCCGCCGGCGGGATTCACCGCTGCGGCAGCGATCGAGGCAAGAGAGCCTGCGGCCGATCTCGTCGGCCCTCCCGCTCCCTCGATTCCGCAGGAGTCGGTCCCCGCAGGGCGTGCGGTTGCTCCGCAACTGGACGATGCCGCCCGCCCGACCCCGAAGCCCGAAGCGAGGCCCGAGCCGAAGCCCGAGGCGAAACGATACGGCCCCTTCACCGTGAGGCAATGGGTGGGTGCTGCCGCTGTCGTCGTCGTCGGCTTGCTCGTGCTGGCGGCTTTCGCCGTGCTGTTCGTGCGCTCGTTGGTCTCCTTGCCCTTCATGAGGGATTTCCTCGCGCGCTATCCAGGCGAATACGAGCTTCCCGTGGGAGTCCCGGTCGGGTTCCCGGCCTGGCTCAACTGGCAGCACTTCCTCAACTTCTTCTTCATCGTCCTGATCATCCGGTCCGGGCTGCAGGTGAGGTTCCAGAAGCGGCCGAGCGCTTTCTGGAGGCCGCGGTGGAGCAAGGAGCGGAAGTTCAGTCTCACCAGCTGGTTCCACCAGTCGCTGGACATTCTCTGGCTGGTCAATGGCGTGGTCTTCGTGGTGCTGCTGTTCGTATCCGGTCAATGGATGCGGATCGTCCCCACGAGCTGGGACGTCTTCCCCAACGCTCTTTCAGCGGTCATCCAATATGCGTCGCTCGACTGGCCCACCGAGAACGGCTGGGTCTACTACAACTCCATCCAGCAGCTGACCTACTTCGTGGTTGTCTTCATCGCTGCCCCGGTGGCTGCGGTCACCGGCGTGCGGATGTCGGTCATCTGGCCGAAGAACTCCCCGCGGCTCAACGCGCTGTACCCGCTCGAGTGGGCCAGGGCGGTGCATTTCCCGACGATGATCTTCTTCGTGCTGTTCATCGTCGTCCACGTGACGCTGGTGTTCGCCACGGGAGCGCTGCGGAATCTCAACCACATGTACGCTGCGCAGGGCTCGACCGATCCGACGGCGCTGGCGGACAATTGGACAGGATTCTGGATCTTCATCGTGTCGATGCTGCTCGTCGTCGGGGCCTGGATCGCCGCTCGGCCGTTGCTGCTGGCACCGGTCGCTCGGCTGTTCGGCTCGGTGAGTTCGCGCTGACGCTCCACACGGAAGTATTCGCATACGATGCTTGACTGAGCTGATCAGCGACGGATGAGGACGGGCCATGCACAAAGAGCGCGTGCGGACGCATCTGCTGGACGGTGTCCTCGACATCGCGCTCGGTGATCCGATGATGACCGCGCGGCAGTCCGCTGAACTGGTCGAGCTGCTTGTTGAGTACTCCGAAGACAGACAATTGCGCGCCGTGGTGCTCCGCTCCGAGTCCGCAGACTTCTGCGTCGGCATCGACGACGAGTTGGCCATGAAGGGGTCATACGCCTCTTCGCCCTCGCCGGCGGACCTCCTGGCCGGCCTGCGTGTCCCCGTCGTGGCGGTGCTGACCGGCCGCGTCGAGTCCGCCGGCCTGGAGCTGGCGCTGGCGGCTGACGTGAGGCTGGCGGCCCCCGATGCGCGCTTCCGCCTCTCTGAGGTCTCCCAGGGGAGGCTGCCGTGCTGGGGGGGAACCCAGCGGCTGCCCCGGGTGGTCGGTCAGGCTGCCGCGCTCCGCATGATCCTGTTCGGCGAGTACGTGGTGGCCGCAGACGCTCTCCACCAGGGCCTTGTGCACGAAGTCGTCGACGCGCCCCTCGAGAGGGCGGGGGAGTACACGGCTGAATGGCTGACCCGCGCGCCGCTGGCATTGGAATACGCCAAGGAGGCGGTTCGGGATGGGTCCGAACTCCGGCTGCGGGAGGGTCTCGCCCTCGAAGCCGATCTGAACACCTTGCTTCAGACCTCGCGGGACCGCGCGGAGGGCATAGCTGCCTTCTTGGGCAAGCGGACAGCGAGCTTCCGGAACGCCTGATGGAGCCGCTCCGCGGCGTGGATGTCCGCGTCGGGGGCGAGGCTGCGATCGCCGCCGACGCCGCGCAGCTGCTGGCAGGCTACGGTGCCTCCGTTCGAGTCTCCGGGGACGGTTCCAGGCCTGCGAGCGTCACCGTGTCGGGGGGAGGCTGCGCACCCGCAGTCGCGAGGATGAGCGCAGCGGTGGCCCCGTGCCCGGGGCTCCCTGCGGCTGCACCGACCCGGGCAGCCGCAGGCCTTCTCGCATTGGGTGCGCTCGCAGCGGCCCGGGTGGGGGGGAGCGTGACCGTGGATGCGGACTCGGTCGCCATCCTGCTCCTGCAGCCGCTGGTCATGGCGCACTGGTATTCGGCGCCGCCGCCTGGCCGGGTGACCCCGCTGCGGGTCGGCGAAGGATGGGCCGCGGCGGAACTCGGCGCACCCGGAGACGCTGATCTGTTCCAGCTGCTGCTCGAGACGGACTCCTTCACCGATGCCGAAGAACTCAGTGCGGCGGCGCAGCAGTGGCGCCTCCCGGTCGTTCCGTATCGCCGGGCGGAGGCCGTTCGGCGTCGGAGCCCTCGTGCAGCAGGCCGCCGGCAGGAGCCCAGCAGTGGCGGCGCCCACGAGCCAGAGGAACCTCCTGCCGTCGCACAGGAGGCACTGGCCGGGATCAGAGTGGTGGATGTCACGGCGATGTGGGCAGGCCCTCTGTGCACCTGGCTGCTCTCCCAGCTCGGTGCCTCAGTCGTCACCGTGGAATCCGATGCCCGGCCGGATGGGATGCGCGCGCCCGACGGCGGAGGGATCTACCCGGGAGGAAGGCTGGACCCGGGTGCGAAGGATCGGTCCGCGATGTTCACATCCCTTGCGGCCGGAAAGGAGCGGGTGAATCTCGACCTCCGGGTCGAGGATGACCGGGAAAGGTTCGCACTCGCGTGTGCGCAGGCGGATCTCCGGGTGGACAGTCTGTCCCGGCGCGCTCGGGAGGATCTGGGGATCAACGACGGGAGCGGGTCCGGTGATGGACCCGCGATCGTGCATATCCCGGCCTTCTCGAGCGGGCCTTCGCGCGATTGGGTGGCGTACGGCACGCAGATCCATGCCATGAGCGGGCTGGCGTGGCCGACCGGGTCCGATGAGCCGATCCCCGCGGCCACCGCGTATGCCGATGGACTCGGCGGCATCGCCGCAGCCCTGGCATCGGTCGTCGCGCTGCACTCCGCGGCGCGCCAGTCGCGGGCTCCGGCACTGACGGCGAGCCTGATGGATGCGGTCGGCGGTCTTCCGGCCGATCGTGATCGCGGCGCACTGCTCCGAGCCGACCCGATGCCCCGGGTGGCGGAGCTCGCCCAGGCGCATGCGGTCCGCGCCGTGCAACTGACCGTGGCCGGCGTGCCGCTGCGTCATCCCGCTTCGCCATTCGTCTCGGCGTGAAACGGAATGGCTATGCTCCAGCACATGGACGAAATCGACGAGGTGGTCCGGGTGCGCTTCGGAGACGACGGGGTGGCCGAGGTCGTGCTGTCCCGGCCCGAGAAACTCAACGTCGTGAACCTGCAAATGCGGGACTCGCTGATCGAGGCGTTCACCGCCGTGCGCGACTTCCCCGACCTGGGTGCGATGGTGCTGCGCGCAGATGGCCGACATTTCTCGGCAGGGGCGGACATCAGCGAGTTCGGCAATGCGGAGTCCATCTTCGAGGCTCGCCGTATCCGGTGGGATCGTGACCCCTGGTACCTCCTGTGGACGCTGCCGGTGCCGAAGGTCGTCGCATTGCACGGCTACGCGCTCGGGTCCGGGCTGGAGATGGCCATGCTCTGCGACCTGCGCATCGCCGCCCACGGGACGAAAGTGGGCCTGCCGGAGACCAAGCTCGGGATGCTGCCTGCGGCCGGCGGTACGCGTTCGATCACGGCATGGGTGGCACCGTCGAAGGCGCTCCCCTTCATCATGGCGGGCGAGCCCATCGACGCCGAGAGGGCTCAGGTGCTCGGCATCATCGATGAAGTGCTCCCGGAAGGGGCCGACGTGGATGAGACGGCGTTGTCGTACGCGCGCCGCCTGGCCGCGCTGCCCAGGGTTGCGGTGCGCGCAGCGCTGAGCGCGGCCAAGGCCGCCCATGAGTTGCCGCTTCGCGAAGGTCTCGCCGCTGAGCGAAGGCTGGCGTACTTGACTGCCCGGTTCAAATCCAACTAACCTTGGAGTGACAACCGAGGGTGGAGGTCCGCTCGCATGGAGCAAGGGAATGAACTGGTCGGAACGGTATTGGGAACAGTGACGTTCCCGATCGAAGCGGGTAAGGTACGGGAGTTCGCGAAGAGCATCCAAGACCCCAACCCCATCTTCAGGGACGCGGCTGCTGCCGCAAAGGCCGGCTTCTCGGCGATTCCAGCCCCGCCGACGTACACGGTGGTGGCCGCGCACTTCCAGGAGGGCGACAGCACGTTCTCGGCGCTGGGCCTGGATCTGGCCAGAGTCCTCCACGGCGAGCAGCAGTGGTTCTTCCACCGGACGCCGGTGGTCGGCGATGTGCTCACCGGCGAGACCAAGGTCGTGAGCGTCGAGCAGAAGCCCGGTGCCCGCGGCGGTGTGATGACGTTCGTCAAGCTGGGGACCGAGTACGTGGACCAGAACGGACAGCCGGTTGTCACAGAGGAGTCGACCGTCATCGAGACGGCTGCCGTCGTCGGAGGTGGCGGAGAATGAGCAACGAGGCAATGAAGCCGTTGAGCGCTGCAGAAGCAGCAGTCGGATTGACCTCTCCCGTCTACACTGTCGGGCCGATCACTCGCACTGACATCGTCAAGTACGCCGGTGCCGGTGGTGACTTCAACCCCATTCACCACGATGAGGCCTGGGCGGTATCCATCGGGCTTCCCTCGGTGTTCTCGATGGGTCTGTTCCAGGGCGGCCTGTCATCACGGCTGGCGTCTGACTGGATCGGCCTGAAGAACCTGACGGGCTTCGGAACGCGTTTTCGCAGCCAGGTCTGGCCGGGCGAAGTGCTGAAGATCCAGGGCGAATTGACCGAGGTGGAACCCGCGCCGGAGGGCACGTCGGTGAAGGCGAAGATCACCGTCACCAATGAAGACGGCACCGACGTCAAGATCCAGGCGTGGGCGACCGGCGTTC
>WOYR01000201.1:0-8665 GCA_011620705.1 Microbacteriaceae bacterium
AGACGAGGAGATCCGATGGTGCCACGAAGGCGAAGCGCAGCAGATCTCGAAGCGGCGGAAGGTAGACGGCGAGAAGCAGCAGCGCGATCGCCGCGACCGCCCACAGGTTCATGACCCGATTGGCGAAGAAGCCGCGGCCGATGACCCGGTTCCGGTCGCTGCGGGAGATGAACGCCAGCGCGATGTGGCCCACGATCCATGCCGCGAAGAAGCAGCTCTGCACGGCGGCAGGCGAGAGCCCCCGCCAGCCGGCCCAGCCGTATGCGGCCATGACCGCGACGAAGAGCAACGCGCCCTTGAAGAAGATCAGCCGCACCGCGGCGCCGTCGACCAGAGGGGCGGACGTCCGGCGCGGTGGACGGCGGGCGATGTCGGCCTCCGCGGGTTCGGCGACGAAACCGGCCGAGGCGGCGAGGTCCATGAACAGTTCGAGCAGGATGATCTGGATCGGCGAGAACGGCAGGGGCAGCCCGGCGACCACCGGGAGCAGGAAGATCGCCACCAGCCCGACTTTGACGGCGAGGTAGTAGTTGACCCCCTTGCGCAGGTTGTCGAAGAAGTGCCGTCCCTCGAAGACCCCGCGCGCCAGCGTCGTGTAGTCGTCGTCGGCGAGCACCACCTGGGCGGCCTCCTTGGCGACATCCGTCCCCCTGACACCCATGGCGACGCCGACGTCGGCCGCCTTGAGGGCCAAGGCGTCGTTGACGCCGTCGCCGGTCACCGCCACCACCTCGCCGTCCCGCTGCAGGGCCTGAACCAGCCGGTACTTGTGCTGCGGCGTGGCCCGGGCGAAGACCGAGACCTCGCGCACCTCCTCGGCCAGCTTCCCGTCGTCGAGGTGATCCAGCTCCTCCCCGGTGAGCACCCGATCCGCCGCGATACCGACCTCGCGGGCGATCGCGGCCGCGGTGGCAGGGTGATCCCCTGTGACCATCATGGTGCGGATGCCGGCTCCCGCCACGTCCGCGAGCGTCTCCTTCACTCCCGCCCGCGGCGGGTCCGCCATGGCGACGAGCCCGAGAATGTCGAGATCCTTCTCCGATCCCTCCAGCCGCCCCTCAGCCGGATGCTCGTCGAGAGTGCGCGAAGCCACGGCGACGACGCGGCGCCCCAGCGCGGTCTCCGCCCGAAGCGACTCGCGAAGTGCGGTCGGAACCTCCCGGCAACGGTCGAAGACCTCCTCCGGCGCTCCTGTGAGGTACAGCTGCAGCGAGCCGTCCGGGTGCCGCCAGAGCACCGCCTTGCTGCGCCGCGCGTCGCCGGGATAGCGCACGCCCACGATCTCGCCCTGCTGCGGGCCGAGACCGAGCCCGTTCGCTCGTTCTGCCACGGCCTGCTCCAGGGCGTCCGGCACCTCAGGGGACACCGTGGCCGACGCCGCATCGAGAACCGCATGCTCCTGCTCGGCCGGCCGCACCGCCACCACCTGCATGCGGCTCTCGGTCAGGGTGCCGGTCTTGTCGGTGAGGATGACGGTGGCGTCGCCGAGCGTCTCCGCCGCCCGCAGTCGTTTCACCAGGAGGTTCTGCCGTGACAGCCGATATGCGCCAAGGCCGAGCACCATGGTGACGATGATCGGCAGCTCTTCGGGAATGGTGGCGAAGGCGAGCGACAACCCGGTGAGGATCATCCGGCCGACATCGCCGCCGCGCAGGATGCCGATCACGGGGATGACGACGGAGAAGAACACCGCCACCCAGAGCAGCTTCGCCGACAGCGACCTCATCTCCAGCTGCAGCGGCGTCCTGGGCGGCCGCAACTCGCCCAGTTGAGCGGCCACCTGGCCGAGGCGCGTCGCGCCACCGGTGGAGACGACTTCGGCTTCGCCTTCGCCTGTCGACACCGTCGTGCCGGCGTAGATGGCATCGCCGACCGACTTCTCCACTGCGAGCGATTCGCCGGTGAGGGTCGACTCGTCGAGGCTCACCGTGACCGCGCCGCGAAGGGTGGCATCCGCCGCGATCCGGACGCCGGGAATCAGGATCAGCACGTCGCCCGGCACGACGGTCTCGGTGTCGACCAGCACGAGCCGCCCGTCGCGGCGCACGCGCGTCTTCGGTTCCGACAGCCGCTCCAGCGCGCCGATCGCCCGCTTGGCGCGGAACTCGTTGACGACCTCCGCCGCCACCAGCAGGAGGATGACCGCGAAGATGGTGATCGCGTCGCCCAGGTTGCCCAGCACGCTGTACACCACGCCCACCACGATCAGCAGCAGGATCATCGGCTCCCGGATCTCCTCCGCCGCGATGCTCCAGAAGCGAACAGGAGCAGGGGTGAACAGGCGGTTCGGCCCGACACGGGCAAGGCGGGACGAGGCTTCGGCGGCGGTCAGACCCAGGCCGGTGGTCGCGTGCATCGATGACCCTTCGCTCAGTGCGCCCGCATCGCTCCGGGTGCGGGTCCGGGTCCGGCATGCGGTCGGTGCCTCAGCCCGTGGATCCCGACGCTAGCAGGATGGGTCGGCCACCAGGGTTCGACGGCTGTTCGTGCGCGGCTGGTATCGTCGCGCGCCGTGAGCACAGCATCCCGGCCATCGCGATCCCGGCCACCGCAGAGCGAGAGCGACACCAATGCGGGAGACCGCCGGCTCCGCTGGGATGCCGAGCGCCGTCCGGATGACGCGGCCCTGGTCGACCGCGACGCCGCGCGCTACCTGCATCAGACGGTCTCGACCCCGGTGCTGGGATCCATCTCCGGCGCTCGCGGCTCCCGGCTGATCGGCACGGATGGGCGCAGCTACCTGGACTTCCACGGCAACTCCGCGCACCAGCTGGGCTACGGGCATCCGAAGCTGATCGAGGCGCTCACCGCGCAGCTGGGCGAGCTGCCCTTCGTCCCGCGGCGCTTCACCAGCGAGGTCAGCGTCGAGTTCGCGGAGGCGCTCACCTCGGCCGCGCCCGCCGGCCTCGATCGGATGCTGATGACCACCGGCGGTTCGGATGCCATCGAGGTGGCGCTCAAGATCGCCAGGGCGGCCACCGGGCGCTTCAAGACCCTGTCGTTCTGGGACTCCTTCCACGGAGCCGGATTCGGGGCGGCCGGCGTCGGCGGGGAGCAGCTGTTCAGCAGCGGGCCGATCGGTCCGCTGCTGACCGGTGCCGAGCATGTGCCGGCGATCGGCTGCTACCGCGACCTCTTCGGCCCCGGCCACCGCTCGGACGAGCCGCACACCGCTGACTGCGGCGTCGCCCTCGCCCGCCTGATCCACCACACCCTCACGGTGCAGGGGGACGTCGCGGCCGTCGTCGCGGAGCCGATGCGCGCCGTGCCCGCCATGGCGGCGCCCGGGTTCTGGCAGGCCGTCCGGCGCAGCTGCGATGAGACCGGCACGCTGCTGATCTTCGACGAGATCCCGACCGGCCTCGGCCGCACCGGCCGGCTGTTCGCCTCCGAGCACGAGGCGGTGGTGCCCGATCTGCTGGTCCTCGGCAAGGGGCTCGGGGGCGGGGTGATCCCCGTCGCAGCCGTGCTGGCGCGATCCGAGCTCGACGTGGGCGGCGACTGGGCCTTCGGCCACTACACCCATGAGAAGAACCCGCTGATGGCCCGGGCCGGGCTGACGACGCTCCGCATCCTGGAGGAGGAGGGGCTCGTGCAGAGATCGGCCGTCGCGGGCGAGGCGTTCCTCGCCCGTCTGCACGAGCTGGCGGCCCGGTATCCGCAGATCGGCGACGTGCGAGGGCGCGGGCTCATGCTGGGCGTCGAGCTGGTCGTCCCGGGGGAGGACAGGGCGCCGGATGCCGATCTCGCCGAGGCGGTGCTCTACGCCGCCCTGCGCCGCGGCCTGAGTTTCAAGACCACGATGGGAAATGTGCTGACCCTGACCCCGCCGCTGACGATCAGCGACGCCGAACTCGATGAGGCCTTCGACATCCTCGCCGCCAGCATCGAGGAGGCGATCGCCGCCCCCCGTTGACCGCTCCGCCTCAGCTCAGGATGTCCTTGGTGGTGAAGCGCCCCGCCGCCAGAGCGCCGAAGACCACGATGTAGCCGAGCTGCAGCAGGGCGTTCTGGCCGTAGGAATCCCAGCCGATCGGGTTGCGCAGCAGGTCCGCGAAGCCGAGCCACAGGTGGGTGAACAGCCAGGGATGCACCGCAGAGAGCTGGGGGAGGGCATCCGCGATCTGGGAGGCGGCCGCCAGCACGATCGTGGCGGCCATCGCGCCCACCGGCACAGTGGTCAGCGTCGAGATGAACAGTCCGATCGCGGTCAGCCCCAGCAGCGAGAGGCTGACGTAGCCGACGAGCAGGAGCGCCCGCAGCGCGAACTCCCCTGCGCCGATGGTGTCGCCGGAGAGCAGGGCGACCGGCCCGATCGGGAACAGGGCGGCGCCGATCGCGATGCCGACCAGCACGATGACCAGCACGGCGGCGATGGCGAAGATGCCGGCGGCCGCGTACTTGATCAGCAGCAGCCGCAGGCGGCCGGCTGGGGCGATCAGCAGGTAGCGCAGGGTGCCGAGGTTGGCCTCGCCGGCGATGGTGTCACCCGCGACCACCCCGACCATCAAAGGCAGGAACAGCGGAATCGACACCGTCAGGGCGGTGAACGCCACGAAGAGGCCGTTCTGCGTGATGTCGCCGATGAACGCTGGACCGCGGCCGGCATCCCCTGCGGAGGTCACGCGCACCGCGACGGCGATCAGGATCGGGACCAGCGCGAGCGCGGCGAGCATCGCGATCGTGCGCCGGCGGCGGAACAGCGTGCCGAGCTCCGAGCCGAGCAGGGCGAGCGGGCGGGACCCCGGCTCATCCCGCGACATCGAAGCCCTCCCCGGTGAGCGCGACGAAGCGCTCCTCGAGCCAGTTCCCCTGATCGCCCGCGCCGGCAAGCGCCAGCCCGCGCACGCGCACCCCGGCCGCGACGAGCGCGGCGGTGACGTGCTCGGGCAGCACACCGTCCACGAGGGTTGCCGAGACGGTTCCGGACTCGGACCCGGCGTCGACCACGAGACGCAGCTGTTGCAGCACGCGGCGGGCGGCTGCGGCATCCGGGGTTCGCACCTCGATGCGCTGCTCGCCGCGGCGCAACTCATCCAGCGTGCCCTGCGCCACCAGCCGCCCCGCGCTCATCACGGCGACATGCGAGCAGAGCTGCTCGATCTCGCTCAGCAGGTGGCTGGAGACGAAGACCGTCGTTCCGTCGTCGGCGAGCGAGCGGATCAGTGCGCGGACCTCGCGGGTGCCCTGAGGGTCGAGTCCATTGCTCGGCTCGTCGAGGATCAGCAGCTCGCGCGGGCGCAGCAGCGCATTGGCGATGCCGAGCCGCTGCTTCATGCCGAGCGAGTACGCATGCGCTTTCTTGTCCGCGGCGTGGCTCAGCCCGACGCGCTCCAGGGCCGCGTCGATGCGGGCGCGCCGGGTACGGGACGAGGCGTGGCGATCCGCGGCATCCAGGCGGAGCAGATTGGCGCGGCCGGAGAGGAAGGGGTAGATCGCCGGGCCCTCGACCAGCGCGCCCACCCTGGGGAGCACGGAGGCGATGGCGGTCGGCATGGGCTCGCCGAGCATCCGGATCCCGCCGCTGCTCGCCGCTGCCAGGCCCAGCAGCATGCGGATGGTGGTGGTCTTGCCAGAGCCGTTGGGTCCGAGGAAGCCGAACACGGAGCCGCGCGGCACGCTCAAGTCGAGCGCGTCGACGGCGCGCTGATGCCCGAAGAGCTTCGTCAGCCCCGAGGTCTCGATCGCGGCGTCAGTCACGGGCCACATGGCGGGCGCAGCGGCCGGCACGTCTACTGCGCAGCAACGGCAGTCACTGCGCGGCGGCCTCGAGGCTCGCGATCGGCACGGCTCCCGCGAACACACGCCCGTCGCTGGTCATCAGCACCGAGAGCAGCGAGGTCTGCAGCGCGCGACCGCCGCCCACCGGTGTTGTCAGCTCGTCGAGCAGCTTGCCCTGGGCCGCCGAAGCGGATGGGGCCGGGGCGCCGGCGGCTCCGGCGGGCAGCTCGACGATCGAGCTCCAGCCGGTGCCGGCCACGGTCGGCTTCGCGTGCGTGGTGGCACGATTCGAGGGGGCGGGCTCGGCGGGCACGGCCGGGCTGCTCACCGCCGTGCCCTTCGGCGGCGCGAAGTCGAACAACGCGGCCGCGGGGGTCGAGAAGTCGATCGAGCTGAAGCCCACCGCGAAGGCATCGCTCTTCTGGCCGCGCGCATCGACGACGACCTTGAGCGGCAGGCCCGTCGCCGCGTCGACCGAGAGCGTCACATGGGAGATCAGGGTCGTGCCCGTCTTCGGTGTCAACTCGAGCTGGTAGACGGCGCGGCCGGCGACGGATGCCGTCGAGGTCACCGAGACCTTCGTCGAGGGCTCGATCGCGCTGATGAACTCGTCGGCGAGCTGGGCGGGGCTGAGCGATTGGGTCTCTGGCCTGCGGGTCTCTGGCGCGTGGGTCCCGGGCGCGTGGGCCGTGATCGTCAGGTGGGTCGCCTTCTTGGTCTTCGAGTCGTAGCTCCACACCTCGTCGCCGTTGCGCACCACATCGCGCTCGGCGAGGCTGTCGAGCAGCTGCACGCGCTCCTTGGCGGCCCCATCGACGAACAGCCGCACGCTGTGATCCGCGGTGAGGAGGTCGAGGAGCTGGGATGCCGCGTCCGAACCGGCGGTCGAGGAGCCGGGACCGACGCTCGGCAACTGGGGCAGGCCGAGGTCGGAGCTCTGCTGGATCGTCCCGGAGTATGCGGCATCCTTCGAAGCCGCGACGAGGGCCAGCACCTGCTGCGCGGTCCTGCTCGGCGGAGCGGATGCGGCGTTCGCCACAGCCGGGGCGACGAGCGCGCCGCCCACCACGAGCACGGGGACGATGACGGCAGGAAGCCACCGGATGACGTTCTTCACAGCGATATCACCTCGAACCGGGGGTCGAGCGCCCGCGTTCGATGTCGATGCTAAGCCCCGAACCCCGCGCGAATGCTGTGGATCCGGGTGGGAACGACGGGACGGGGCCGACGGGCTAGGCCGCCTGCTCGACACCCTTCAGGCGCTTCTTCGCGCTGCGCTCGGTGAGGACTTCGAGGTAGTCGCGCACCGGGCAGTCGTTGAGTCGGTCCAGCTCAGCCTTGACGACCTCCTCGACCTCCTTCGCGCTGGATCCGGGGAACTTCTCCCGGAGTCGCGCCGTCACCTTCGCGAGGATGTCAGCGGTGTCGATTTCCGTCGTCATGTGATGAGTTTTCGGGACAGCAGGCTCGCGGTCAATCCCCCCGTTTCGTGCGTGCATCCTGAGAGGCCTCTCAGTGAGGGGCGCTCAGCCGCCGTTGCCGTCTACGGTGGTCTTCTCTGAGCTTCGATGGCGAATGCGGGGGGACAGCCAACGAATGAGGTGACGCGGATGACCACGCTGCAGGGGCGCTCCGCGCCCCGCCCGGAGCGCATCCCGGCATCGGGCGTGCGACGGCCGGCTGCCCTTCGGGTCGGGCCGGCAGCGGCCGCGCTCGGAGCCGCCGCCCTGGTGGTGACGTGGCTGGGGTCGTGGAATCCGTCCTACTGGGGCGATGAGGCGGCCACCGTGATGTCAGCCCAGCGTTCGCTCACCGCGCTGTTCGCCGAACTGCGCCACATCGACGCGGTGCACGGCCTCTACTACCTGTTCATGCACTTCTGGATCGGCGCATTCGGCCCATCCGAGCTCTCGACGCGCTTCCCCAGCGCGATCGCGGTGGGCCTGCTGGTCGCCGGAACGGTCGTGCTCGGCGCCCGGCTCGCCGGAGTCCGTTTCGGCATCGTCGCCGGGCTGATCTGCCTGGCACTGCCACGGACCACCTATCTCGCGACCGAGGCGCGCTCCTATGCGATCGGCACGGCCGTTGCGGTCTGGGTGACCGTCTGGTTCGTCGGGCTGCTCCGCCGTCGTGAGCAGCGGCTCTGGCCGTGGCTGATCTACGGGGTGCTGGTGGGGCTCGCGAGCTACCTGTTCCTCTACCTCCTCCTGATGCTGCTCGTGCACGGCGCGGTGCTCGCGACCTCCACGGCGGGGCGGCGCGGGCTCGGGCGGTGGCTCATCGCCGCGGTGGCAGCGGCGATCGTCGCGGCGCCGATCGCCGTGATGGGGTACATCGAGCGGTCGCAGATCGCGTTCCTCGCCATCCGGAAATATGGCAATCCCTATGACGTCCTCGTGCAGCAGTGGTTCGGCGCCCCGGCCCGCGTCGGGACGCTCAGCGGCGCGCTCTGGGCGGTGCCGGTCGCAGCCTGGGTGCTGATCCTGCTCGGGGTCGGACTGGTGATCGTGCGCAGTGCGCGCCGCAGCCCGAATTCCGTGCTCGATGACCCCGGATCCGACCGCGAGGTGCTCCGCCTCGGCCTGGCATGGCTCGTGATCCCGACGGCGCTGCTGCTCGCCGTGAACGCCTGGGTCTCACCCATATACAACGTGCGCTATCTCTCGTTCAGCACGCCGGCTGCGGCGCTGCTCATCGCGCTCGGCGTGGTCGGGCTGGCCCGCCTGCTCGCGAGCGCGGTGCCCCGCCTGCCGCGGCAGCCCCTGACCGGAGCCGCGATCGGACTGATCCTCGTCCTGTTCGCGGCGATCGCCGCACCGGGCTACCTGCTGCAGCGCGGCCCATACGCGAAGGACGCCGGCAGTGATTGGCGGCAGACCGCCGACTACCTGCAGTCCGTCGCGCAGCCGGGTGACGCGGTGGTCTTCGACGGGACCGCGAAGAC
>WOYR01000201.1:8765-36864 GCA_011620705.1 Microbacteriaceae bacterium
AGTTCGCCGCGCTCAGCGTGCCGCAGCTGGTGACGCCGTACTACGCGCGGGCCGCTCTCTGGGACCGGATGGCCCCGCTCGCCGACGTCCGCCCCGAACTGCTCTCGGCGTCCTCGGTGTGGGCCGTCGAGCTGCCGTCGGACGGCGCCATCCCCGCGGATATCGCCGACCTCACGGCGCACGGCTACCACGTGGTGAGCGCCCACATCGTGCACCGGACCGAGGTCTATCGCTTGCAGAAGGAGGACGGATGAGCGAGCCGCCGAAGGAGGGAGCGCGAGCGAGCGAGTCGATCGTGGTCGTGCTGCCCACATACGACGAGCGCGAGAACCTGGAGGGGGTGGTCCGGCGGCTGCGCCGCAGCGTTCCGGATGCACGCCTGCTCGTGGTCGACGACGGTTCCCCCGACGGCACGGGGGTGCTCGCCGATGAGCTCGCGGCATCCGATCCTTCGATCAGCGTGCTGCACCGCGAGTCGAAGCAGGGGCTCGGCGCCGCATACCTGGCCGGTTTCGACTGGGCGCTCGAGCGCGGCTTCGACATCATCGTCGAGTCCGATGTGGACGGATCGCACCAGCCAGAGCAGCTGCCGGCCCTGCTGGCGGCGCTGGGAGGCCATGACGTGGTCGTCGGTTCGCGCTGGGTGCGCGGCGGCCGCATCGTCAACTGGCCGTGGAGGCGCCACGTGCTGTCGATCGGCGGCAGCCTCTTCGCCCGCACGGCGCTGCGGCTGCACGAGCGGGATGTCACCGGCGGGTATCGGGTGTTCCGCGCCTCGGCGCTGCGAGCGATCGGCCTCGGCCGTGTCGACAGCCTGGGCTACTGCTTCCAGATCGAGATGCTGTGGCGCGCCGAACGGGTGGGTCTGCGCGTCGCCGAGGTGCCCATCACCTTCATCGAGCGCGTCAATGGCGTCTCGAAGATGACCGGCGGGATCGCGCTGGAGGCCATGCTGCGCGTCACCGTGTGGGGGTTGCACGAATTCGTCGACCGCGTGCGCGGACGCGGGGTCGCCGCGATCCCGGCCAGCCAGCGGGAACGGGCACCCCGTTGACAGCCCTCCCGTTGCGGCAGGCGGACCGTCATCGCCGGAGTTCGCCGGGTCAGGCCGCCTTCATCCGCTGGCGGAGCTCCTCGAGCTGGGCCCTGACCGCACCGGGGACCCGGGTGCCGAAGGTGTCGAAGAACTTCTCCGCGTCGTCGGCTTCGGCCAGGTGCGCCGCCGGGTCGATGGCGAACAGCTGCTCCCAGTCGCTCTCGCTGACGTCGGCCCCGTCGAGGTCGACCGCTCCCGGCGCGGGGAGCCAGCCGAGCGGGCTGGAGACCGCGGGGGCCACGCCCTCGACCCGGTCGAGGATCCAGGCGAGCACGCGGCCGTTGTCGCCGAATCCGGGCCACAGGTAGCGCCCGTCTTCGCCCTTGCGGAACCAGTTGACCATGAAGATCCGCGGAACCCCGCCGGTCTTGCGCAGCTCGGCACCCACCTCGAGCCAGTGCGCCCAGTAGTCGGCCATGTTGTAGCCGCAGAAGGGCAGCATCGCGAAGGGATCGCGGCGCAACTCTCCGAGAGTGCCCTCGGCGGCCGCCGTGCGCTCGGACGAGATCGTGGCTCCCAAGAAGACGCCATGCTCCCAATCCCGCGCCTCCGCCACCAGAGGCACGTTGGTGGCACGCCGGCCGCCGAAGATGATCGCGTCGATGACGACGCCCCGAGGGTCGTCCCAGTCGTCCGAGATGGACGGGCACTGGGCGGCCGACACGGTGAAGCGCGAGTTCGGATGGGCGGCGGGGGTGCCGGATGCCGGCGTCCAGTCGTGGCCCGTCCAGTCGATGAGGTGGTCGGGCGGGCTCTGCGTGAGACCCTCCCACCAGATGTCGCCGTCGTCGCGCAGCGCGACGTTGGTGAAGATCGTGTTGCCCCAGATGGTCTCGACCGCTGTGGCGTTGGTCGAGGCGCCGGTCCCGTGAGCGACGCCGAAGAAGCCGGCCTCCGGGTTGATGGCGCGGAGCCTGCCGTCGGCCCCTGGGGCGAGCCAGGCGATGTCGTCGCCGATCGTCTCGACGTGCCATCCGGGGATCGTGGGGCGCAGCATCGCGAAGTTGGTCTTGCCGCATGCGCTCGGGAAGGCCGCGGCGACGTGGAACACGCGCCCGCGCGGGTTCGTCACCTTGAGCAGCAGCATGTGCTCGGCGAGCCAGCCCTCGTCGCGCGCGATGACCGAGGCGATCCGCAGCGCGAACGACTTCTTGGCCAGGATGGCGTTGCCGCCGTACGCGGAGCCGTACGACCAGATCTCCCGGGTGTCGGGGAAGTGCGAGACGTACTTCGTCGGATTGCATGGCCACGCGACATCCGCCTCGCCCGGCTCGAGGGGGGCGCCGACGGTGTGCGCGGCGGGCACCCACTCGGTGCTCGGGGTGATGTGGTCGAGCGCGGCCGACCCCATCCGGGTCATGATGCCCATGCTGACGACCACGTACGGCGAGTCGGTGAGCTGCACCCCGTAGCGCGAGAGCGGGCTGCCCAGCGGGCCCATCGAGAAGGGGACGACGTACATCGTGCGGCCGCGCATCGCGCCCGTGAACAGGCCGTCGAGGGTCTCGCGCATCTCCGCCGGCTCGACCCAGTTGTTGGTGGGGCCGGCATCCACCTGCTTCTCGGTGCAGATGAAGGTGCGCGCCTCGACGCGTGCGACGTCATCGGGGTTGCTGCGGGCCAGGAAGCTGTACGGCCGGTATTCCGGGTTGAGTTGGACGATCGTGCCGGTCTCGACCATGCGGCGCAGCAACTCGTCCTGTTCGCCACGGCTGCCCGTCACCCAGACGATGTCGTCCGGCGTGGTCAGGGCGGCCATCCGATCGACCCATGCGACGATGCGGGGGTTCGCATTGGCCGGGGCCGAGTGATGGAGCAGGCTCGGGAGTTCGTGGGATCCGGTCTCGGGCGCGGAGGCGCTCGCCGGGGGGTCGGCGGTCAAGGTCATGATGGGGCCCTCCATCCATCCGGCGATCCGCTGGTATGGGCCAGCGGATCGCGCTCTCACGGCTTCTGATCCACAAGAATCTCGGTCAGTTCCACTCTGGGCCGACTTTCCCGGTATCCATCGTGAAGATGACTAGAAAGAACTCAGGTTCTTTCCGTAGCATTCATTTTGTGAATGATCTCGCGACTCTCGGCCAGCGGATGCGTCACTTCCGCACCGCATCCGGCCTCACCCTCGACCAGCTCGGCGCGGCCGTCGGCATCGCGGCGAGCCAGCTCTCCCTGATGGAGAACGGCAAGCGCGAACCGCGGCTCTCCTTGCTGGGCGCCATCGCCGAGCACCTGGGCATCCCGATCTCGGAGCTGCTGGACAGCACGGCGCCGAGCGAACGCGCGGGCCTCGAGATCGAACTCGACCGCGCGCAGTCCAGTCCCGTCTACGCCGGACTCGGCCTCCCCGTGCTGCGGGCGGGCAAGAGCATGACGGATGACACGCTCCGCACCATCGTCGGCCTGCATCGCGAACTCGCCCGCCGCGCCCGCGAGGCCATCGCCACCCCGGAGGAGGCGCGCCGCGCCAACACCGAGTTGCGCGCCCTCATGCGGACCCGTGACAACCACCTGCCCGAGATCGAGGATCTCGCCCAACGCGAAGTGGATGCGGTCGGCCACGTCTCGGGCGCGCTCACCCACCGCAGCGTCGGACGGATGGCGGAGCGCCTCGGCTTCCAACTGGTCTACGTCTCCGATCTGCCGCACTCCGCCCGCTCGGTGACCGACTTCGCGAACGGGCGGATCTATCTGCCGCCGGCATCCATCCCGGGCGGCCACGGGCTGCGCTCGATGGCCTTGCAGGCGATCGCGCACCGCCTGCTCGGCCACACGGCGCCCGAGAGCTACGCGGAGTTCCTGCAGCAGCGGCTGCAGATCAACTACTTCGCGGCGGCCGCGCTGATGCCGCGCCGGCAGTCCGTCGAGTTCCTGTCGGCCGCCAAGGCCGATCGCAACATCGCCGTCGAGGACTTCCGCGACGCCTTCGGCGTGACCCACGAGGCGGCCGCCCTGCGCTTCACCAACCTGGCGACCGCGCACCTGGGCATCAAGACGCACTTCCTGCGGGTGGATGGCGCCGGC
This sequence comes from Microbacteriaceae bacterium, assembly GCA_011620705.1. GTDB lineage: Bacteria > Actinomycetota > Actinomycetes > Actinomycetales > Microbacteriaceae > Lysinimonas. The sequence continues at coordinate 12,883 of WOYR01000201.1, forward strand.
GGCATCGGCAAGGCATACGAGAACGACGGACTCCCGCTGCCGGTCGACGTCACCGGTTCGATCGAGGGCGAGATCGTCTGCCGCAACTGGAGCGCCCGCCAGGCCTTCGCGCGCACCAACCGCACCACCGAGTTCTACCAGTACACCGACACGCCCGCCGGCACCTTCTTCGAGTCGACCCAGACCGGGACCGGGGCGAACGACGAGTTCTCGATCACGATCGGAGTGCCGTTCGACCACGCGCGCTGGTTCCGCGGACGTGAGACCACCCGCCGCGAGCAGTCGCGGTGCCCGGATGCCTCGTGCTGCCGCCGCCCGCCCGCGGAGCTGGCCGAGCACTGGGCCGGCCGCGCCTGGACCAGCGCCAAGGTGCATGCCCACATCTTCTCGCCGCTGCCCTCCGGCACCTTCCCGGGAGTGGACGACCGGGAGCTGTACGAGTTCCTGGAGTCGCATTCGACGCCGACCGGCTGAATGCCGCGGCGTGCAGCCGTCTACCGTTGCGCGTTCTTCAGCGTGCCGATGGTCGGCGTGCCCATGTCGTACACCGTGCAGAGGATCTCACGATCGCCGTTCGCCCAGCTATCGGAGGTCGGGAAGTAGTACGAGATGCTCAAGCTGGAGTCGTCATAGCTGATTCCGATGAAGCCGGGGAAGGCGTCTGCGCAGCCCTGCTCGGCCTGGGCCTTCACCGCGTCATCACCCGGGTAGGCGCCGTTGCCCTTCGGCATGGTGATGCTCGTGTACGCCTCCGAGTGGTGCGGCTCGCTGCAGGGGACGATCGGTGCGGTGGTGACCGTCCCGGTGGTCGTCACGTCGTTCAGGCAGTCGCCGACCTTGATGCTGAAGACATCCGCATTGCCGTTATCGGCCGTCGGCGTTCCGCCGGCGTCGCGCGGCGTGGTGTTGGCGATCGTGTTCAGGAGGCTGCAGCCGGAGAGCAGGAACCCTGCGGCGGCCAGAGCGGTGATCGCGAGCGTGCGGGTCAGCGGACGGGGGGCGGTCGTGGACATGGGCGGTTTCGTACTTCCGTCTCGTGGGCATCGGGATCTGAGGCCGACTCCACCCTAACGGGCGCCGTCAGCCCGCCGACAGCGCTGCCAGAACACGGTCGTGCAGCAGCCCGTTGGTGGCCAGGATGCTGTCGTCCGTGAGCGGGTCCGCTCCGTTCACAGTGGTGATGCGTCCGCCCGCTTCGCGCACCACGGGGACGAGGGCGGCGACATCCCACGGCTTCAGGTCGAACTCGCCGGAGATGTCGATCGCGCCCTCGGCGACGAGCATGTACGACCAGAGGTCGCCGAACGCGCGGGTGCGGCCCACCTCGCGGCTCATGGCGACGAGCGCATCGAGGCGGCCGGCCTCATCCCAGTGCTTCAGGCTGTTGTAGCTGAGGGATGCCTCGTCGAGTTCGTCGACGCCGCTGACCGAGATTCGGCGCGGCTCACCGCCGTCCTGCTGCATCCAGGCGCCGTGGCCCGTCGCCGCCCACCAGCGCCTGCCGAGTGCGGGGGCGCTCACCACGCCGAGCTCTGGGATGCCGTCGATCACCAGCGAGAGCAGCAGCCCCCAGATCGGCACCCCGCGGACGAAGTTGGCAGTGCCGTCGATGGGGTCGACGATCCATTGGCGTCGCGATTCGCCGGTGGTGCCGAACTCCTCGCCGAGCATCGAATCATCGGGGCGGGCCGATGCGAGGCGGCTGCGGATCATCTGCTCGACGCGCCGGTCGGCGTCGGTGACCTGCGTGCGGTCGGGTTTCAGCTGCACATCCAGGTCCTGGGCGCGGTAGCGGTCCATCGCGATCAGATCGGCTTCGCCTGCGAGCGTGAGTGCGACCGCGAGGTCGTCGGCCAGCGTGGGGAGCTCGGGCGCGGAGGCGGTGATCACGCCACCAGGCTAGTTCTTGAGCGAGAGCAGCAGGCGCTGCAGGGAGTCGACCCGTTCGGCCGGCAGGCGGCCTTGGGCGACAGCCTCGTTGAGCGAGCAGTCGGGGGCGTCCGGCAGGTGGCTGCAGCCTCGGGGGCAGTCCTCGGCGACGGCGGCGAGATCGGAGAACGACTTCAGGATGCTGTCGGGATTCACATGCCCGAGTCCGAAGGAGCGCACGCCGGGGGTGTCGATGATCCACCCGCCGGTGGGCACCCGCAGCGACACCGTCGACGAGGAGGTGTGCCGCCCGCGCCCGGTGACGGTGTTCACGACGCCGACGGCGCGATCCGTGCCGGGGACGAGGGCGTTGACCAGCGTCGACTTGCCGACCCCCGAGTGCCCCACGGCCACTGTGGTGTGCCCGGCGAGGGCCGGCGCCAGTTCGGCGAGCGCCCGGCCGTCGACGCCATGGGCGTCCTGCGCGCTGCGGAACACCGGGATGCCGAGCCCGGCGAAGTTGGCCAGGAACTCGCCGGGATCCCGCAGATCGGTCTTCGTGACGACCATGAGCGGGGCGATGCCGGCGTCGTACGCCGCCACCAGGTAGCGGTCGACGAGGCGCGGCCGCGGCTCGGGATCGGCCGCCGCCACCACGATCATCAGCTGATCGGCGTTGGCCACGATGATCCGCTCCACCTCGTCGCTGTCGTCGGCGCTGCGGCGCAGCAAAGTGGTGCGCGGACGGATCCGCACGATCCGCGCGAGCGAGCCGTCGCCGCCGCTGGTGTCGCCGACCAGATCGACCCGGTCGCCGGTCACGATCGCCTGGTCTCGCAGTTCGCGGGCGCGCGTCGTGGTGAGGGTGCGCTCCTGGGGGCCGTCCTCATCGGCCAGCACCGTGTAGCGGCCGCGGTCCACCGACAGCACGCGGCCGACGATGGCGTCCTCGTGCTCCGGGCGGGTCTTGGTGCGCGGGCGGCTTCCCTTGGGGTTCGGACGGATGCGCGCGTCCGACTCGTCCCACTCGCCGAACTCCTCATCGGGGACGTCGCTGTCGTCGAGCCAGCTCATGGAAGACGGCTCATGCGGGTGTGCTCACCGAGCCCCGATGGCCCGAGCCGTCGACGCCCACAGTTCGGGGAACTGGGGCAGGGTCTTCGCGGTCGCGCCGATGTCGTCGATCTCGATGCCGGGCACCGCGAGTCCGATGATCGCGCCGGCGGTCGCCATCCTGTGGTCCTCGTAGCTGTGCCAGAGTCCGCCGTGCAGAGCACGGGGCCGCACGATGAGCCCGTCCTCCGTCTCGGCGATGTCGCCGCCCAGTGCCGTGATCTCGGCGGTGAGGGCCGCCAGCCGATCCGTCTCATGACCGCGCAGGTGTCCGATGCCGGTGATCCTGCTCGGCGAATCGGCGAGCGCGGCGAGCGCGGTGATCGATGGGGCGAGTTCGCCGGCCGCAGACAGGTCGAGGTCGACGCCGGGGATGCGGCCCCCGCCCCGGATGCCGATGCCCCCGTCGACGAGCAGCGCTCCGTCATGGCGGCGCACCGAGGCGCCGAACAGCGGAAGCAGGGCGGCGAGCTCTGCTCCCAGCTGCGTGGTGCTCTCCGGCCAGTCGTCGACGGCGACGGTGCCCCCCGCGACGATCGCCGCGAGCAGGAAGGGGGCGGCGTTGGACAGGTCGGGCTCGATGCGGACCTCCCGGCCCGCGATCGCGCCATGCCGCACCGCCCAGACCCCGGGCTCCGGTGACGCCACATCGACCCCGCGCGCCCTCAGGCAGGCGATCGTCATCTCGATGTGCGGAAGGCTCGGCAGGCGTTCGCCGGCATGGCGAAGGGTCAGGCCGTCGTCGAAACGCGCGGCTGACAGGAGCAGTCCCGAGACGAACTGGCTCGATGCCGATGCGTCGATCTCGAGTTCGCCGCCCGCGACCGCGCCCGCGCCCCAGATGCCGAACGGCAGGGTGCCTCTGCCGTCATCCGAGACGTCGACCCCGAGCTCGCGCAGAGCAGTGATCATGGTGCGCATCGGGCGGCGGCGGGCGCCCGGGTCGCCGTCGAATTCGACCGGCCCGATGGCGAGGGCGGCCACCGGGGGGATGAAGCGCATGACGGTGCCGGCGAGACCGCAGTCGATGGGCCGTCCGCCTGTGAGCTCATGCGGCGTCACCAGCAGATCCGGGCCGAAGTCGCCGGATGCCGGCAGCTCGGCGATCTCGGTCCCGAGGGCGCGCAGCGCCTGCACCATGAGGCCGGTGTCCCGTGAATGCAGCGGGCGATGCAGCACCGATGGGCCGCCGGCCAGTGCGGAGAGCACCAGTTCGCGGTTGCTCAGGCTCTTCGAGCCGGGCAGGGTGAGCCGCGCGGACAGCGGCGCCTCCGCGACCGGGGCGGGCCACGTCGCGACGGCCACCTCGGTCGGCAGCAGATTGCCGAACTCGTCGCGGGTGGAATACCTCTGCAGTGCCATCGGTTGTCCACAGTACCGGCCCCGGGATCGCGGGGCACGGACGACAGCGTGAGACGATAGAAGGGGTGCGGATGACGGCGTCCGTCCTCGAGCGGCCGCACCAGCGGCTGACGCAGCCGTGGGTGCTCACCCGCCCCGAACTAGACTCGTCCCCGATGAACGACGACACGCCCGTGGACGAGAACACACCGGACGACCGGGCCGAGCTCGAAACCGAGCTCGACGCGATCGACTCGGAGGACATCCGGCGCGGAGCCAGGCGATCGCAGCTGCCGCCCGCGGAGTTGCGCCGCCTGTTCGAGGAGCAGGCCATCCCGTTCATGGACCAGCTCTATGCGGCCGCCATGCGCATGACCCGCAATCCGGCGGATGCGGGCGACCTGGTTCAGGAGAGCTACGCCAAGGCCTATGCCGCCTTCGCCCAGTTCCAGCAGGGGACCAATCTGAAGGCCTGGCTGTACCGCATCCTGACCAACACCTTCATCAACGGGTACCGCAAGAACCAGCGCAATCCGTACCAGAACACGATCGACGACCTCGAGGACTGGCAGCTCGGCTCGGCCGAGTCGCTGACGCAGGGGCGCTCGACGCGCTCCGCCGAGGCCGAGGCGATCGACCATCTTCCTGACAGCGATGTCAAGGAAGCCCTGCAGTCGATCCCGGAGGATTTCCGGCTGGCTGTGTACCTCGCCGATGTCGAAGGCTTCGCCTACCAGGAGATCGCCGACATCATGAAGACCCCCGTCGGCACTGTGATGAGCCGACTCCACCGCGGGCGCCGCCTTCTGCGCGGCCTGCTCGCCGACTACGCCCGCGAGCGCGGATTCGCCGTCGCGGACACCGCACCTCCCAGGAGCACGACATGACCGATTGCGGCTGCGATAAAGCCAAGGCGGAACTCGAGGAGTACCTGCATCGCGAACTCAGTGACGAGGACTTCCGCGATGTCACCGATCACCTCGCGAATTGCGAGGACTGCACAGGCGAGCATCTCGTCGGCCTGACGATGACCGTGAAGATGCAGACGGCGTGCCAGGAGAAGGCCCCGGACGAGCTGCGCTCCGCGATCCTCGCGCAGCTGACCGAGGCATAGCCGGGTCCCCGGCTCTGCGCCGGGCTACAGCGCGTCGATGGCGGCGGATACCTCGGCGGGCTGATGGCTCGCGCCCGGATTCGTGGAGGCGTGGGCATAGCGCACGACGCCGTCGCGGTCGAAGAGCACGCCGCCGGACTGCTGGATGGCGCCGAACACCTTCCTCATCAGGCCGACCTCCTCGTGCGCGGTCCCGCCGGTGCCCACGACCACCGGGAACGGGACGTGCTTCCTGTCGCGCCACGCGGCGGCCTCCTCGACCGTCGCCGGAACGGCGACGACGACCTGGACGCCCTTCGACTCGAAGTCGGCGGCCTTCCTGGCCATGTTCTGCACATGGGCGTTGCACTGGGCGCAGGAGAGCGCTCGCATGAAGTACAGGTACACCGGCCCCGGGAAGTCGGACAGCGACACCGGCGCGCCCGAGGAATCGACGAGGGAGAGCTGGGGGGTGGTGCCGGCTTCGACGAGCATGGGATCCTCCGGATTCTGGCCTGGTTCGGCCGATTGTTCAGGCTGATTGACAGACAGTCTACCTGTCTATCGGGTCGCTAACCTGGGAAGATGACCGATTCACTGCCGTCCATGTCGTTGGCGATGCTCGCCGCCCGGATGTGGCGGCTCTCGGAGGCCGACTTCCTCGCACGGCTGAACGAGTCGGGGCATCCCGAGTTGCGGATGCGGCATCCCCTCGTGCTGCAAGCACTCGAGCCCGACGGCGCCAGGGCGCGCACCATCGCCGATCGTCTGGGCGTCAGCCAGCAGGCGGTGGCCGAGCTCATCGACGACTTGGGGCGCCGCGGCTACCTGGAGCGCCTCCCCGACCCGACCGACCGGCGCGCGCGGCTGGTGGTGCTCACCTCGAAGGGGAGTTCGGTGCTCCGGGAGGCGGAGGCGATCATCGAGCAGATGGAGCAGGAGTACGCGCAGCGCGTCGGGCTCGAGGACTACCGGACGGCCCGCCGTGTGATGGCGAGGTTGATCGAACAGCTCGGCGGCGCCGACGGGATCGGCTGACCGCCGCCGGCGTGGTCTCGTGCCGGGCCGGAGGCAGCCGTCGGGCTAGAGCGCGAGCGCCTTCTCGATCAGCTCCGCCTGCTCGGTGGCGCTGCGCTTGCTGGAGCCGGATGCCGCGGCGGCGGACGCCGGACGGGACACCACCGAGACGGTGCGGCCCTCGAGGTGCTTGACCACCTCGAGCGTGAAGTACGGCCACGCACCCTGGTTCTCGGGCTCATCCTGGACCCACACGAGCTGGGCGTTCGGGTAGCGGCGCAGCGCGGCGTTCAGCTCCTCCACCGGCGTCGGCGCGAGTTGCTCCAGGCGCACCAGGGCGATCGACTGCCCGGTGCCGCGCTTCTCCAGCTCCGTCAGCAGGTCGTAGTGCAGCTTGCCGGAGTGCAGCAGCACTCGCTGCACGGTGCTCGGGTCGGTGATGCGCGCGTCGTCGATCACCGGCTCGAACCTGCCGTTCGTGAAATCGGCGACGGCGCTGGTCGCGCTCTTCAGGCGCAGCATCGACTTCGGTGTGAGGACGACGAGCGGCCGGCGCGGACGGGCGTAGGCCTGGCGGCGCAGCAGGTGGAAGTAGGAGGCTGGGGTCGAGGGGCGCGCGATCGTCATGTTGTTCTGCGCCGCGAGCTGCAGGTGGCGCTCCAACCGCGCCGATGAGTGATCGGGGCCCTGGCCCTCGTTGCCGTGCGGGAGCAGCAGCACCAGCGAGGAGCGCTGGCCCCATTTCTGCTCGCCGGAGGCGACGAAGGTGTCGATGATGGTCTGGGCGCCGTCGGCGAAGTCGCCGTACTGGGCCTCCCAGAGCACCAGGGCGTCCGCGCGCTCCACCGAGTAGCCGTATTCGAAGCCCATCGCGGCGTACTCGCTGAGCAGGGAGTCGTAGATCCAGAACCGGGCCTGGCGCTCCGACAGGTTGCCAAGCGGTATCCACTCCTGCCCGTTCTGACGGTCGTGCAGCACCGCGTGGCGCTGCACGAAGGTGCCGCGGCGCGAGTCCTGGCCGGCGAAGCGCACCGGGGTTCCCTCGATCAGCACGGACCCCAGGGCGAGCAGCTCGGCGAAAGCCCAGTCGATGCTGCCGTTCCGGCTCATGTCGTAGCGCTTCTGCAGCAACTGCTTGAGCTTCGGATGCACCGTGAAACCCTCCGGCGGGTTGTTGAAGGCGTCGCCGATCAGTTGCACCGTCTGCTCGCTGACGGCCGTCGTCGACGGCTCGCCCCCGGACTCGTCGCGCTGAGATTCCGGCCACTCCAGATCGGCGCCCGGCTGCCGACCGCCCGGGATCACCGGGATCGTGCCGGTCTGCGCGGCGTGGGTCTCAGCGAAGGCGCGCTCCAGGCGGTCCTGGAAGTCCTTGTGCGCCTGGTCCGCCTCCTCCTGGGTGATATCGCCGCGTCCGATCAGCGCCTCCATGTACAGGGTGCGGGTGCTGCGCTTCGCCTCGATCAGGTTGTACATCAGAGGCTGCGTCATCGAGGGGTCGTCGCCCTCGTTGTGACCGCGCCGGCGGTAGCAGATGAGGTCGACGACGACATCGCGATGGAACGTCTGGCGGTACTCCAGTGCGAGTTCGGCGACGCGCACCACCGCCTCGGGGTCGTCGCCGTTCACGTGGAAGATCGGCGCCTGCACGACCTTGGCGACGTCCGTGGAATAGACCGAGCTGCGGCCGTCGGAGGGCTGCGTGGTGAAGCCCACCTGGTTGTTGATGTTGATGTGAATGGTGCCGCCGGTGCGGTACGCGCGCAGCAGCGACATCTGGAAGACCTCGTAGACGATGCCCTGCCCGGCCATGGCGGCGTCGCCGTGGACCATCAGCGGCAGGGTCGTGTAGCTGCCGATCGGCATCCGGTCCTGCTTGGCGCGGACGATGCCCTCCATCACGCCGTCGACCGTCTCGAGGTGCGAGGGGTTGGCCGCGATGGAGACGGCGATCTCGCTGCCGTCGGCCGCGGTGAAGGTGCCTTCGGTGCCGAGGTGGTACTTGACGTCGCCGGATCCCTGCACGGCGCGCGGGTCCTGCGTCCCCTCGAACTCGCGGAAGATCTGGCCGTAGGTCTTGCCCGCGATGTTGGCGAGGGTGTTCAGGCGGCCGCGGTGCGCCATTCCGATCACCGCCTCGTCGAGGCCGGCGGCGGCGGCGCCCTGCAGCACCGCGTCGAGCAGCGCGATGTAGGACTCGCCGCCCTCGAGGCTGAAACGCTTCTGGCCGACGTACTTGGTCTGCAGGAAGGTCTCGAAGGCCTCGGCCTCGTTGAGCTTGCCCAGGATGCGCAGCTGCTCCTCCTTGGTGGGCTTCTCCCACTTGCGCTCGAGGCGCTCCTGGAACCACTTGCGCTGTGCCGGATCCTGGATGTGCATGTACTCGACGCCGATGGTGCGGCAGTAGGCATCCCGGAGCACGCCGAGGACGTCGCGCAGCAGCATCGCGCGGCGGCCGGCGAAGCCCCCGACCACGAACTCGCGGTCCAGGTCCCAGAAGGTCAGGCCGTGGCTGGAGATCTCGAGGTCGGGATGGCTGCGCTGCATGTACTCGAGCGGGTCGATGTCGGCCATGAGATGGCCGCGGACGCGGAAGGAGTTGATCAGCTCCTGCACGCGGGACGTCTTCGAGATGCGTTCGGAGAGGTCGACGTTGATGTCCTCATCCCAGTGGATCGGCGTGTAGGGGATGCGGAGGGCGGCGAAGATCTCCTCGTAGAAGTCGTGCTTGCCGATCAGCAGCTCGTGGATGATCTTGAGGAACTCGCCGGAGCCCGCACCCTGGATGACGCGGTGATCGTAGGTGCTGGTCAGCGTGATGGTCTTCCCGATGCCGAGCTCGGCGAGCGTCTTCCCGGCGGCGCCCTGGAAGGCGGCCGGGTATTCGAGCGCGCCGGCGCCGATGATGCATCCCGCTCCGCGCATGAGACGGGGGACCGAGTGCTCCGTGCCGATGCCGCCGGGGTTGGTGAGCGAGATCGTGGTGTCGGCGAAGTCGGCGGCGGTCAGCTTGTTGGCGCGGGCGCGGGCGACCACGTCCTCGTAGCCCGCGAGGAACTCGGCGAAAGCCATCGTGTCGGAGCGCTTGATGCTGGGCACCAGCAGTGATCGGGTGCCGTCGGGCTTGGGCAGATCGATCGCGATGCCCAGATTGACGTGCGCGGGCGCCACCACCGAGGGCTTGCCATCGACCTCGGCGTAGAACACGTTCTGGCTCGGGAACATCTTGAGGGCGCGAACCATGGCCCAGCCGATGAGATGCGTGAACGACACCTTGCCGCCTCGGTCACGGCGCAGGTGGTTGTTGATGACGATGCGGTTGTCGATCATCAGCTTCGCCGGGATCGTGCGCACACTGGTCGCGGTCGGCACGCTGAGGCTCTGGTCCATATTGGCGGCGAGTGTCTTGCCGACGCCGCGCAAGGGCGTGACGACGTCCTCGGCGGGCGCCGCATCCTGGCCGCCGACGACCGGGATGCTCGACGTCTGCGGCGCCTCGGCCGGGATGGGCTGCGGCTTGGCGGGGGCGGAGGTGGTCCGGGCGACGGGCGCTGATCCGGTCGTGGTGGCCGGCTCGCTGGGCGCGGCCACCGCATCCGGAACCGCCTCCGCGACCACGGTATCCGCAGCCACCGCATCCGCGACCACGGGGATCGTGGTGGTGGGCGTCGGGTCGGCGACGGGGTGGTAGCTCTCCAGCACCGGCCACCAGCTCTTGTCGACCGAGTCCTTGTCGATGAGGTAGCGCTCGTACAACTCGTCGACGAGCCACTCGCTGGCGCCGAACTCGCCGGAGTTCGGGTCGTCGGCTGCGGTTCCGGTGATCGGGCTCGACACGGCTTGACCGCCCACTCTCAATATCTCGATGTTGTGTGATCGGATGCGGCCTGCCGGCGGCCACACCGCCCCCCAGCTTAATCGCTCCCGGGCCGATCCGCCGTCCCCGGAGCGGGGTACGCGCCGGAATTACGATGCTTCTTGCCCCTACCGTTGAGTCATGCGCTTCCTCGGCCAGCTCCCCGCCCACGACCTGACATATTCCGACGTCTTCCTGGTCCCCAGCCGCTCGGAGGTGACGAGCAGGCTCGACGTCGATCTGGCCCCGGGCGACGGCACCGGCGCCACCATCCCGATCGTGTCGGCGAACATGAACTCCGTCACCGGCCCGCGACTCGCCGCAACCCTGGCGCGCCGTGGCGGGCTCGGCGTCCTGCCGCAGGACCTCCCGCTGCAGGAGCTGGCGGCGGCGATCCACTGGGTGAAGGAGCAGCCGGTCGCCTGGGACACCCCCATCGTGCTCGCGCCCGAGCAGACCGTCGCTGAGGCGCTGCGGCAGATGCCGCCGGCCGAGGGCCACGGGGTGCTGCTGCGCAGCGGCTCCGGCGACTCGGCGGAGGAGGCCGGTGCGGTGCCGGCAGCGCGGCTCGGCACGGCGCTGCCCGACGCGCAGCTCGGCGACCTCGTGCACGGCTCCATCGTCGCCCTCGACGCCGACGACCTCGAAGGGCCGCGCGCCGCGTTCGAGCTGCTCGTCGAGGCGGGCATCGACTTCGCTCTCGTGCAGCGGCACGGCAAGGTCGTCGGCACGGTCAGCAGGCGCAGCGCCCTGCGCGGCACGCTCTACCGCCCGGCCCTCGACGGCGACGGGCGGTTGCGCGTCGCGGCGGCGGTCGGCATCAACGGCGATGTGGCCCAGAAGGCGAAGGCGCTCGCGGCCGAGGGCGTCGACGTGCTGGTGCTCGACACGGCGCACGGGCACCAGGAGGGGATGCTGCGCGCCCTCGCCGCCGTGAAGAAGCTCGGGCTGGGCATCCCCATCGTCGCGGGCAACATCGTGACGGCCGAGGGCGTGCGCGATCTGGTGGATGCGGGAGCCGACATCCTCAAGGTCGGTGTCGGCCCCGGCGCGATGTGCACGACGCGCATGATGACCGCGGTCGGACGTCCGCAGTTCGGGGCGGTGCTGGAGACCGCGGCGACGGCACGCGAACTCGGCGCGCACGTCTGGGCCGATGGCGGGGTGCGGTACCCGCGCGACGTCGCGCTGGCGCTGGCGGCAGGGGCGGCATCCGTCATGATCGGCTCGTGGTTCGCGGGCACCATCGAGGCTCCTGGAGTGCTGGAGACGGATGACGCAGGTCGTCTCTACAAGCAGAGCTGGGGAATGGCGTCCACCAAGGCCGTGCACGAGCGCTTCGGGCGGCTCGACGCCTACGAGTTGGCGCGCAAGGAACTGTTCGCCGAGGGCATCTCGAGTTCGAAGATCTACCTGGACCCCCTGCGGCCCTCGCTGGAGGACCTGCTCGACATGATCACCTCGGGGGTCCGCAGCTCCTTCACCTACTCAGGGGCGGGCGATCTCGCGTCGTTCCAGGATCGCGCCGTTGTGGGTTTCCAGAGCGCCGCGGGCTACGAGGAGGGCAAGGCGCTGCCGGTCAGCTGGTAGCCCATCGGTCGCGCGCCACGGGCGCTCGATATACTCGGGCGAATCATGGATGACCCTCCGTCCGGCCGCCTGAAGAGCATGGTCGCGCCGTGAGCTACGAGTGGATCCTCCTCGTCGTCGGGGTCATCCTGACCATCGGCACCGGCTTCTTCGTGGCGAGCGAGTTCACGCTCGTGAATCTCGACCGGGCCGAGCTCGAGGCGCGCCAGGAGCGCGGCGAGACGATGCTCGGGCCGGTCATCAGCGGACTGAAGCGCACCTCGACGCATCTGTCCAGCGCGCAGCTGGGCATCACCCTCACAACTCTGCTGACCGGCTTCACCCTCGAGCCTGCGCTCGGCGCCTACCTGCGCCCGCTGTTCACCGCGCTGCACCTGCCGGAGCCGGCGATCGTGCCGGCCGCCACTGTCATCGCCATCGTCATCGCCACCCTGCTGTCGATGATCATCGGCGAACTCGTTCCGAAGAACCTCGCCATCGCGATCCCGCGGCAGGTCGCCAAGATCGTCATCCCGTTCCAGCTCGGATTCACGGCGGTCTTCCGACCCTTCGTCATGCTGCTCAACCGCACGGCCAACGCGATCCTGCGACCGCTGGGGATCGAACCGAAGGAGGAGCTCAGCTCCGCTCGCACCGCGGAGGAGCTCCGCAGTCTCGTCCGGCGCTCCGCCAGCGAAGGATCGCTCGACCGGGACACCGCGACGTTCCTGGCGCGAACCCTCGCCTTCTCCGACCACACAGCCGCCGACGTGATGACGCCGCGTCCTCGCCTGGCCAGCATCGGCCGATCCGCCAGCGCCCATGCCGTCGTCGAGCTCGCCCGCACCACCGGGTTCTCCCGCTTCCCCGTCATCGACGACGACATCGACGACGTCGTCGGTCTGGTGCACATCAAGCAGGCCGTCGCCGTGCCGCGGGAACGCCGGCCCGAGGTTCCCGTCTCGGCCCTGCAGTCCGACGCCCTGCGCGTGCCCGAGACCATGAAGCTCGACACCCTGCTCGGAGAACTGCGCGGCCGCGGATTCCAGATGGCGGTCGTCGTCGACGAGTACGGCGGGACCGCAGGCGTCGCCACCCTCGAAGACCTCGTCGAGGAACTCGTCGGCGAGGTCTCCGATGAGCACGATCGCGCCCGCGCCGACGTGGTGCGCAGCCGGGACTGGCTGACCTTCCCCGGGGCGCTCCGGCCGGACGAGCTGGTCGAGCGCGCCGGGGTCGTCGTTCCCGATGAGGGGCCGTACGAGACCGTCGCGGGCTACCTGATGAGCGAGCTGGGACGCCTGGCCAAGGTCGGGGACACCGTGCAGATCCCTGAAGGGACCTTCCGGGTCGAGAGGATGGACGGACGGCGGATCGACCGTGTCCGCTTCACCCCGCGCCACGAGGAACCGGCGACCACGGGGGAGGCGGAATGACCGCCGCCGACTGGTGGGGCATCGGGTGGCTCGTCATCCTGCTCGCCGTGAACGCCTTCTTCGTGTTCGCAGAGTTCGGGATCATCGCCGCCCGCCGCAGCCAGATCGAGCCGCGCGCCGAAGCGGGCTCGCGTGCCGCGAAGACCGCCCTGTGGGCGATGGAGCACGCGACGCTCATGCTCGCCACCACCCAGCTCGGGATCACCATCGCGAGCCTGCTGATCCTCTACGTGTCGGAGCCGGCGATCCACCGGCTGCTCGACCTGCCGCTGCGCCTCACCGGCTTGGACGAGAGCGCCACCGGCACGATCGCGTTCATCATCACCTTGATCATCGTGTCGTTCCTGCACGTCGTGCTCGGCGAGATGGTGCCCAAGAACATCTCCTTCTCGATGCCGGACCGGGCGGTCCTGCTGCTCGCCACGCCGCTGGTCGGGATCGCGACCGTCTTCCGGCCGGTGATCGTCGCGCTCAACGCCACCGCCAGCGGAGCGGTCCGGCTGTTCGGCGTGCAGCCGAGGGCGGAGGCCGTCTCGGCGTTCAGCTTCGACGAGGTCGCCACCATCGTGGCCACTTCGACCCGCGAGGGCGTGCTCACCGACTCCAGCGGCACCCTCACCAACGCCTTCGAGTTCACGACCAAGACGGTCAAGGATGTGCTGGTCCCGATGTCGAGACTGGTCACCTTGCCCGACGACGCCACCCCCGAAGACGTCGAGCGCGCCGTCGCCCAGCACGGCTTCAGCCGCTATGTGCTCCTCGACGGCGAGGGGGAGCCGAGCGGCTATCTGCACCTCAAGGACGTCATCGACCTGGATGACGACGACGAGTTCACCGAGCCGGTCCCCCCGAAGCGGATCCGCCAGCTGATCTCGATCTTCCACGGCACCGAACTCGAGGACGCCCTCGCCACGATGCGCCGCTCCGGCTCGCACCTCGGCCGCGCCTTCGACGAGAACGGGGCCAGCAAGGGCGTGCTGTTCCTCGAGGACATCATCGAGGAACTGGTGGGGGAGGTGCAGGACGCGACTCGGCGGCGCTGATCGCCAGGTCCCCGTCTGAGAGATTTCTTAGTCGATTCCTGTGACGGTTGCCACTGTCGGATTGCGCCGCACTCCGATTTCCCCGTGAAGGATGGAGTCTGTCTTGTCTTGGCTGTTCGCTGGTCTTCCGTTGCATCCACTGTTCGTCCATGCTGCGGTCGTCGCGGTGCCGGTTGTCGCCCTTCTGGCGATGGCTGCCGCATGGATTCCCAAGGTCCGCAATTGGCTCGGCGTCGTTCTTCCGATCCTCGCCACCGCGGCCTTCCTCGCGACGATCGTCGCCAGTCAGTCGGGTGAGGCCTTCGCAACCCAGGTGAGCCGGACGGCGGCAGTGGACGCGCACACCCAGATAGCGGACATCGCGACGGCCGGCGCCTTCCTGCTGTTCGTCGGAGCCTGGGCGCAATGGGGATGGCTCCGCTACTTCGTCCGCCCGCGTCCGGGCCGTCCCGCAGCGAGAGTGACTCGCCCGGGCGTCGTGCGGGCGGTCTCAGCCGGCGGTTCGGTCGTGCTCACCCTGGTCGGGGTGTTCGCGATCGTCGCCCTCGTGATCGTCGGCGACACCGGGGCTCGCGCTGTATGGCAGTGATCGTCATGGCAGTGATCGTCGCACGACCGACGAGATCTCACCGGCGCGGCCATCTCGCGCGGAGGTACTGTGGCGGCCAGTAGTCGAGCTCGACCCCCAGTTCGTGCGCGGCACGCAGCGGGAAGTGCGGGTCGCGCATCATCTCCCGCCCGAGCATGACGGCGTCGGCCTGCCCGCCAGACACAATGGCGGCGGCCTGCGCCGCCTCGGTGATGAGGCCGACCGCGCTGACCGCGACGCCCGCGGTCTCGCGCACCTGCCGGGCGAAGGGCACCTGGTAGCCGGGGCCGAGCGGGACCACCGCCTCGGCGACCAGTCCTCCCGAGGAGATGTCGAAGAAGTCGGCGCCCGCCTGGTGGGCCCAGGCTGCGACGACCGCCGTCTGCTCGGCATCCCAGCCGCCGTCGACGTAGTCGGTGGCGGAGAACCGCACCAGCACCGGAACCCCGTCGCCGATCTCGGCGCGCTCCGCGCGCACCACCTCGAGCAGCAGGCGGGCCCGGTTCTGCAGCGGCCCGCCGTAGGCGTCCGACCGGGTGTTCGACAGCGGCGAGAGGAACTGGTGCAGCAGATAGCCGTGGGCGGCGTGCAGCTCGACCAGGTCGAAGCCGGCATCGATCGCACGGCGCGCGGCCGCGGCGAAGGCGGCGACGACCTCGGGCATTTCGTCCACGGCGAGCGCGCGCGGGGCCCGGTAGCCGGTGAAGGCGAGGTCGGATGCCGACACCGTCTCCCAGCCGCGGCCGGGGTCGATGTCTTCCGGGGCATCGAGCGGGATGCTGCCGCGCTGCTGGAAGCCCCACTCCGGGTAGACCGAGGCCTTGCGCCCGGCATGCGCGAGCTGGAGTCCGGCTCGAGCCCCCTGCGCGTGGATGAAGTCCACGACGCGGTGCCAGCCCGCAGCCTGGGCATCGTTCCAGATGCCGGTGTCGTGCGGAGAGATCCGCCCATCGGGCACGACCGCGGTGGCCTCGGCCATGACGAGCCCCGCCCCGCCCATCGCGAAGGAGCCGAGGTGGGCGAGGTGCCAATCGGTGGGGACGCCGTCGCGCGCCAGTACCGAGTACTGGCAGAGGGCTGGCACCCAGATCCGGTTGCGCACGGTGAGGCCGCGCAGCTGGATCGGGTCGAACATCGTGGTGGTGGGGCCAGGGACTTCGGTGCCGGTCATGAGGCGAGGGACTCCAGGAACGTGCGCAACTCGGGGACGGTGGTGAAGACGTGCCCCGTGACGCCGAGGGCCCGAGCCGCCTCCACGTTGCGCTTCTTGTTGTCGATGAACACCATCCGCTCGAGCGGGATTCCCAACTCGCGGGCGGTGACCCGGTAGATCTCGGGGTCCGGCTTGATCAGGCCCAGTTCGGCGCTGAGGAACATCGCGTCGAAGTATGCGGCCATCGGCGAGTGGCGGAACGGGTCCGAGAAGTCGAAGCCGGCGTTCGACAGCAGGGCGGTGCGGGTGCCGCCGGCGTGCAGCGCGGCCAGCAGTTCGATCGTGCCGGGCTTGACGCTGATCCAGCTCCGGATGTCGGCTGCCCACAGCTGCTGCAGCCGCGCCGGTCCCCACTCGACCCCGGCGTCGCGGGCGATCCTGGCCCAGTACTCGGCGGGGAGAGCGAGCCCCTGGTCGAGATCCTCCCGGTGGTGCCAGTAGAGCTCCCAGAACAGCTCGGCGTCGAGGCCGGAGATGCTCACCATCGCGGCGCGGTCCGCCTCGCTCTGGGAGACCGAGATCACCTCCCCGTAGTCGAAGACGATGACGCGGTCGGGGATCCGGATGTTCACTGAGCCAAACTATCGTTGCCGCATGGACCGTCTCGAACCGGCGCCCTCCGGCCCCGCATTCTTCGGCGCTGCATTCTTCGGCGCTGCGGACGCCGCCCGCTGGATCGCGGTCCCCGGCGAGCACGACGACAAGTACTCGCGCGGCGTCGTGGGCTTCGTGACCGGTTCTGCGAAATATCCGGGCGCTGCGGTGCTCGGCGTGGAGGCTGCGGCTCGCACCGGCGTCGGGATGGTGCGCTACCTCGGTGCCGGGCGCCCGACCCGCCTGGTGCTGCAGCGCCGGCCGGAGGCCGTCTCCACCGAGGGCCGTGTGCAGGCATGGGTGCTCGGCTCGGGCCAGGATCCGGCGAAGCTCGACGAGCTCACCGCCGAGTTCCTCGACGCCGCGCTCGGCCAGGACGTGCCGACCGTGCTCGACGGGGGGGCGCTCGGCCGCCGCGCAGACGCGCGCGGCCCGGTGGTGCTGACCCCGCACGCCCGCGAGCTGAGTCGGCTGATCGACCTCGGTGCCGAGGCGATCCTCGCCGATCCGGCGGCAGCGGCGCGCCGCGCGGCCCGCGAATCCGGCGCGACCGTGCTGCTCAAGGGCCACACCACGCACGTCGCGAGCCCCGACGGCACCCTGCTGCGGGTGCGGTCTGCTCCGTCCTGGCTGGCCACCGCGGGGGCGGGGGATGCCCTGGCCGGCATCCTCGGCGCGCTGCTGGCGACGCACCACGAGCAGCTGGCCGCCGATCCGGGTGTGCTGACGCAGCTGGCCGCGACCGGCGCCGTGCTGCACGGCCTCGCCGCCGAGCGTGCCAGCGGTGGTGGCCCGCTCACGATCCTCGACCTCGCGGCGGCGCTGCCCGCCGTGATCGCGGAGCTTCTGCGGATACCCTGACCCCATGACGGACGCCGCGCCTCGCCCGCGCGGCGCGAGGGCGGCGCTCGGTGCGGTGCTGCGGCATCCGATCACGCTCTGGGGCGCTTTCGTGCTGGTGCACTTCTGGCTCGGGATGCTCGGCCTCTACGCCCCCGGCCTGCCGCTCGGCGACGTCACCCTGGTCTACAAGTTCTGGGTGGAGCACGGCCTGGTCTCGGGCCAATGGGTCGGCCTGCAGGCCCCTTGGGTCTATCCCTTCGTGGCTCTTGCGCCGATGATCACGGCGGACGCCTTCGGCCCAGGCCTCTATGCGAGCACCTGGTTGAGCCTGATCATGGTGGTGGATGCCGCGGCCTTCGCCGTGGTCATGGCCTTCGGGCGCGACCGCAGGATGGCGCACGTCGCATGGTGGTGGCTCGGACTGCTGCTCGCCCTAGGACCGGTGGCGCTCGGCCGCATCGACTCGGTGACCGTCCCGGTGGCGATCGTGGGGATGCTCTGCCTGGCGACCGCTCCGCGACTGGCCGGCGCGCTGCTCGCGGTGGCGGCATGGATCAAGGTCTGGCCTGCTGCGCTGATCGCGGCGGCGGTGATCGCGGTCAGGTCGCGGATCTCGGTCGGGATCGCCGCAGTCGCGGCCTCGGCGGTCATCCTGCTGCTCGCGGTCGTGCTGGGCGGCGGAGCGAACGTCTTCGGCTTCATCACGCAGCAGACCGGCCGCGGGCTCCAGATCGAGTCTGGGCTCGGCACCTTCTGGATGTGGGACGCCTTCAGCCGGCATCCCGGCTCGAGCACGATCTACTACGACACCGCCATCCTGACCTATCAGCTGCACGGACCGGGGGTGGATCTCGCGGCTTCGATCGCCACGCCCCTGCTGGCGGTGGTGGCTGCAGCGCTGCTGGTGCTGGCGATCGTCATCGCCCGGCGCGGCGTGCCGGCGGGGGAGCTCCTCCCGCCGCTCGCCCTCGCGATCACGACCGCGCTCATCCTGTTCAACAAGGTCGGGTCGCCGCAGTTCGTCACCTGGCTCGCAGTGCCGATCGTGCTGGGACTGTCCACTGCGGCAAGCGGCCGCGGGCCGTCGTTCCGCTTCCCGGCCTCGCTCGCCCTGGTGATCGCCGGACTGACGCAGTTGATGTACCCCTACCTGTACGACCAGGTCCTGGCCCTGAACCTCGGGATGCTGCTGGTGCTCACCGTGCGCAATCTGCTCTACCTCGTGCTGCTGGTCTGGGCCGTGCGGAGCATGGTGCTGGCGCTGAGCCCCCGCGTGGATCTGCAGCTCGTGGATGAGCCGGGCTGGCTGCCGCGGGTCTGGCCGTTCCCCCAGGAGCGCCCATGACGGGGCTGACGGCGCGGTGGCAGGCGGGGCCCGCTGATCGAGATCAGAACGAGGCGCCGTCGGCGACGTCCTGGATCAGGATGCCGTCCTGGATCGCCCGCCTGCGCAGCGCGACCTTGGTGCCGACATCGATGCCGGCCACGCGGTACTTCTCGCGGATCCGCTTGAGGTAGCTCTTCGCGGTCTCCTCCGAGATGCCCAACTGGTACGCAACGGACTTGACCGGTTCGCCGCCGCCGTAGAGCGCCATCACGCGGCGCTCCTGGGCGCTCAGCTTGGGGGCGCCTCCGACGTCGGCCGCGTTGAGCGCCAGGTCCAGCTCGGCGGAGACGAAGCTCTCGCCCTGCGCGGCGGCGCGGATCGCCTCGACGATCATGGTGGCTTCCTCGCTCTTCACCAGATAGCCGAGCGCGCCGGATGCCAGCGCCTCGCGCACCACATTGGGCTCGGAGTACGTGCTCATCAGCACCACCTTCACGCCGGTGGTCTTCAGGGTCGAGATCTTGAGCGCGACCGGGATGTTGTCCTTGAGGTCGAGGTCGAGCAGCACCACGTCGACCGGGAACTCGGGGTGCGTCAACAACTCCGGCCAGGTGGTGACGGCGGCGACCATGGAGATGTCGTCTGCGGCATTGCGGATCCACTCGGTGAGGGCTCCGAGGAGCATCCTGTGGTCATCGACGAGGGCGAGGCGGATGGGAGCCACTGCCGGTCTCCTTTCGTAGGTGCTGCGCGGTGAAGGTGATCAGGAAGCCGGGGTCATGACTCCGCCGGGTTGTCGACGAGGCACTCGATGTCGACCCGCAGGCTGGAGTCCTGGGTGTGGTCAGAGTAATGCCCGACCCGGCTCAGGGCGTCCCAGATCGACGGGTCGACACGATTCCGCGCCACGCCCGTCGTGGTGATGGTGATCGGGATGAGGATCTTGTGCTCCGGCACCGGGGTGGCGCTCGGGGCGACGGGACCGAGCTGCAGCGTCACCGTCCGGTTCGCGTTGGAGGTGATCGTGTCGCCGACCAGCAGCCAGGCGGCGGCGAGCAGCCCGTCCCGCTGGATCGGGTCGAGCAGGCCGGCCAGGCTGGACTTGTCGACGAGCGTCACAGCCTTGCCGAGCATCTCAGACTCGCTGACGGCGTGGTACAGCCAGGTCTCGCGGCGGCCCTCGATGAGGTGCAGGCGCAGTTCCGTGGCGAGGGATGCGGCGACCGACGCCATCTTGGGTGCGAGCGGCAGCGGCGTCTTCCTGCTCGCGATGGAATCCAGCAGCTCCTCGGCGGTGAGGTCGAGGCGGGCGAGCTCCTCGGAGGCCAGCATGCCGACGGCGTAGCGCGGAGCGGAGACGGTCGACTGGATCAGCACGCGGTCGAGCTCGAGCTGCACCATCCTGCGGAAGCTCTCGACGACGACCACGCCGATCAGGGCCGGGAGCACCGCCGAGGCGACGGCGGTGATCTGCGGCGCGAGCCAGTCGCCGGTGATCTCCGATGTCGCGGGGGTGTCGAAGAAGATCAGCACCGCGAGGCCGAATCCCAGCACGGCGGCTGAGATGAGGATCTCGGCGGAGCCGCGGAGCGTCACGACCACCAGAAGCGTCATCCCGGCGGCGAGGGCCGCCGTGGCGTTCCTGCCGATGTCGTGCAGCTCCCAGACCGCGATCACGTCGAGGGCGACGGCGACGAGCAGGCCGGTGAGGAAGAGGCCGAACATCCAGTCGGGCAGTCGGTCGCCGATCACCCGCGAGGTGACGATGGCGCCGATGACGACCGCGCCGAGCACGATCCACGCCGCGAGGGCGGCTGCGGGCTGCGGGTAGACGCCGCGCGTCCACAGGCCGATGAACCAGCTCACCCCGTACACGGCCCGCAGCCCCACCAGGATGGCGGCGCCGAGTCCCAGGAACGCGGTGCCGAGGCTGGCCCTGTGGGCCGAGGCGCGGCCGAATCGGCGCGCCGTCTTGCCGACGGCACGGCGCGCATTGCCGATCACGACGCCGAGGGTGTTCTCCTCTGGGGCGGAGAAGGTCATCCTCCCACCTCGCCGCGGGGGACCTCGAGGACGACGGTGGTCCCGGATCCGGGGGCCGAGAACAGGCGTGCGTTGCCGCCGACATCCCGCAGTCGCGCCACCACCGACTCGGTGAAGCCGAGCTTGGCCTCGTCGATGTCGTTGATGTCGAACCCGACGCCGGCATCGGTGACGAGGGCGCGCACCATCGTGTCGTCGTCGGTGATCGTGACGTGCGCCTCGGTGACGCCGGAGTGCCGCCGCACGTTCTCGAGGCACTCGGCCAGGGCGAGCAGGAAGGCGTCGAGCACTTCGCTGGGCAGCAGCACCTGCCCTGTGCCGTGCCAGCTGACCTGCAGCCCCATGCGGCCGAATCGCTGCTTCACCGACTCGAGCGTCGTCCCGAGCACCGGCTCATCGATCACCTGGATCGGGGAGGTCTCGGTCCCGACGTTCTCGCCGGTGGGGCTCGGATTCGTGCCGAGGCGCAACTGGCGCAGCAGTTTCGCGTCGTCGCCTGCCTGCTCGCGGAGGGCATCGGGGGTCACCCCGACGCCGGAATGCGCGAGCAGCGTCAGCGTCGCCAGCACGGTGTCGTGCAGCAGACGGGCGCCCTGGCGGCGCTGGGCCTCGAGCTCGCTTGCCTGGCGCTCGGCGCGGTGCGCGCGGCCGATGCTCGTGATCCGCTTGGCGACCTGCGGAACGCCGGCGCTGATCCAGATCGCGACCAGCGCCGGGAGCACCCAGCCGAGCACGTACGTCCCGGCTGTGCGCAACGGGGCCTGAATGCCGCTGGTGAGCAGCAGCAGCACGGCGCCGACGATCAGGAACGAGACGACGAGCGCCGCGATCCGCGGTCCGCTCGAGGTGAGCACCAGGGCGGCCGAGGCCAGCGAGGCGGCCGCGAGTTCGACGAGGGCCGTGAATCCGGCCAGCGATGGGCGTTCGCCGACCGTCACGGCGATGACGAGGATCGCGAGACCGGCGGCGAGGAACAGCGCAACCCAGATCGGCGAACGGCTGATCCCCATTCGGAACTGGCCGACCCCGACCACCGCGAACAGCGGAAGGCAGATGAACACTGCGGTCGTGCTGACGGCGCCCGGCAGCAGGAAGCACAGCAGTGCGACGACGGTGAAGCTCAACCCGTACACCCGGGCCGTGCGCTGCAGGAGCCGGTTGCGCTCCTTGGTGATCAGGTCCATCTGGGTGTTCTCTCTGCTGAGGGTCGCCTCATCCGCAGTCATGCTGCCATAGGGGGCACTCGAATGGGGGGGTGCCACGCGGCGCGCCGGGACAGATTCCGCGGCGGCAGGCGGCCGTCGCCGATCCGCTCGCTCGGGTTCAGCCGTCGAGCAGCCGCCGCAGTTGCGCCCCCACCAGCGCGTCCTCGATCAGGAAGGCGTCGTGGCCGAAGGGGGAGGAGAGCACCGTCGGCACATCCCCGTCGATGTTCCCGCTCAGGTGGCGCGCGATGACCTGCTGGCCCGGCACCGGGAACAACCGGTCTGAGTCGATGCCGAGCACGAGCGCACGAGCGGTCGCACGGGACAGCGCCGCCGCCACCCCGCCGCGGTCGCGTCCGATGTCGTGGGAGTTCATCGCATCCGTCAGCACCAGGTAGCTGTTGGCGTCGAAGCGCCTCGTGAACTTGTTGCCGTGGAAGCCGAGGTAGCTCTCGACGGCGAACACGCCGCCGCCGCCGAGCGGGCTGAGCCCGCTCTGCCAGCTGCGCTCGAAGCGGTCGTTCAGCTCGGTGGGGGAGCGGTAGTTGAGCAGCGCCATCCGGCGTGCAAGGGCCAGGCCCCGATGCGGGCCGTGCCCGTCCTGGGCGTCGTAGTATGCGCCGCCCGCGAAACCCGGATCCATGCGGATGGCCTCGTTCTGCACCGAGTTCAGGGCGATCTGATCCGCGCTGGAGATCGGTGGCGCCGCCAGCACGGCGAGCCGCTCCACGCGCTCGGGATGCGTCACCGCCCATTCGAGCGCCTGCATCCCGCCCATCGAGCCGCCGATCACGGCTGCCCAGCGCGTCACGCCGATCGCGTCCGAGAACAGGCGCTGCGCCTCGACCTGGTCGCGGATGGTCAGATAGGGGAAGCGGGCCCCCCATTCGGCGCCGTCCGGTGCCAGCGATGCGGGGCCGGTGCTGCCCTGGCAGCCGCCCAGCATGTTCGGCGCCACCACGAACCACTCGGCCGGGTCGAGCACTTTGCCGTCTCCGACCAGGCCCGACCACCATCCCGCGGTCGGATGCCCAGGACCCGCCGGCCCCGTCAGGTGGCTGTCGCCGGTCAGGGCGTGCAGCACGAGCACGGCGTTGCTGGCGTCGGCGTTCAGCTCGCCCCAGCTCTCGTAGGCGATCGTGACGGCCGGGAGCGGGTCGCCGCGCTCCAGCGGGACGCGGCCGATCTCGACGAAGCGGCGATCGCCCGGGTCGTCTCCCGGGCGCCAGGCGCCGGACGCCGGGGGCTCCGCCGAAAGCGCCCGACGGTTGGACTCCGTGACGAACGCAGACGGCACTGCGTCCTCGGGTGTCTGAAAGTCCATGTCATGCGCCATTCTGGCGGATGCGGAAGGCCCCGACCGGCTGTATGACGCCGGGTCGGGGCCTTGGGCCGATCGAGCTCGTCCGGATCAGGCGGCCGCGCTGGCCGCACTCACCTTGCGGGCGGCCGCGAAGCCTGCCTCGAGGTCGGCGATCAGATCCGCCACGTTCTCCAAGCCGACCGAGAGGCGCACCAGGCCCGGCGTGACGCCGGTGGTCAGCTGCTGCTCCGGCGTGAGCTGGCTGTGCGTGGTCGAGGCCGGGTGGATGATCAGGCTGCGCACATCGCCGATGTTGGCCAGGTGGCTGAACAGCGAGACGTTCTCGACGAGCGCCTTTCCGGCATCCACTCCGCCTTTGAGCTCGAAGCTCAGCACCGCGCCGACTCCCCTGGGGGCGTACTTGTTCGCAGCCGCGTACCAGGGGCTGGAGGGCAGGCCCGAGTAGTTCACCGAGGCGATGTCCGGGTGGTTCTCGAGGAACTCGGCGATCGCCTGGGTGTTCTGCAC
>WOYR01000001.1:0-2484 GCA_011620705.1 Microbacteriaceae bacterium
CTCGCGTTTCAGCCCCGCCATGATGACCGGGTTCCGGTACCCGCCCCCCGAGACGACGAGGGTCTCGACGCCGGTAGCCGCAATGTCGCTGGCGACGGTGCGCACCGTCAGCTCGGTCAGCGTCGCGACCAGGTCGGCCGTGCCGAGGTTCACCCCCGCCGTGGCGATCGCGCGATCGATGTAGTCCGGAGTGAACAGCTCCTTGCCGGTGCTCTTCGGAGCGTTCAGACCGTAGTAGGGCTCGGCGAGCAGTGTCTGCAGCAGCGCGTCGGAGACCTCCCCGGATGCCGCGACCGCTCCTTCAGCGTCGTAGCCGAGCGGGTGCGCTCCCGCCCGGACGATCGCCGCATCGATGAGCGCGTTGGCCGGGCCGATGTCGTATGCGTAGGGGTCGGCGCCAGGAGCCACGACGGTGGCGTTGGAGATGCCGCCGAGGTTGAGGGCTGCCGCCGGCCCGCCGAACCGTCCGAGCAGCAGGGTATCCATATACGACACGAGCGGGGCGCCCTGCCCCCCGCGGACGATGTCGCGGATGCGCACATCGCTCACCACTGCAGCCCCGGCCGCCTCCGCGATCCAGGCCGGCTGACCTAGCTGAAGGGTGCCGCGCACCCGCCTGCCCTCCACCCAGTGGAACACGGTCTGCCCGTGCGAACACACCAGATCGACCGGCCCGGAGGCGGCGGTCGCCTCCGCTGCCGCGGCGGCGAACGCCTGGCCGATCAGGGTGTCGAGCTCGCACACCTCGGCCATCGTCGTGGGCATCGGCGGCAACGCGGCGACCAGCCGGGCCCGCAGTTCGGGCTCGTAGGGCGTGCTGCCCGTCATGACGACGCGGCCCACCAGGATGTCGCTCTCCTGCGTGAAGTCGACGACCGCGGTGTCGATGCCGTCATGCGAGGTGCCGGAGATCATGCCGAGGATTCTCATTGTGATTCCTCCAGGACGAGGCGGAGCCGTCCGTCCGCGCGCACCAAGCGGCGCGCCGCCTCCTCGGAGCCGACTCCGAGCCGCAGCGCGGCGACGGCGACCTTCACCTCGTTGCCGGCATCCGCGAGCGCGCGCTCCGCGAGCGAGTCGTCGGCTCCCGTCAACGAACTGATGATGCGGATCGCCCGGTCGTGCAGCTTCGCATTGCTCGCCCGCACGTCGACCATCAGATTGCCGAAGGTCTTGCCGGATTGCACCATCGCGATCGTCGAGAACATGTTCAGCACGAGCTTCTGCGCAGTGCCGGCCTTCAACCGAGTGGACCCGCTGACCACCTCGGCGCCGACGAGCACCTCGATGGGGAACTCGACCACGGCGCTGAGCGGGCTGTGCGCGTTGCAGGAGAGTCCGATGGTGACGGCGCCCCGCTCGCGGGCCCGCTCGCCTGCGCCGAGCACGAACGGCGTGCGGCCACTGGAGGCGAGGGCGATCACCGCATCCGCGGCACCGACCCTGTGCTCGTCGATCACGGCGGCTCCGGCATCCCGGTCGTCCTCCGCCCCCTCGGTCGCCGAGACGATCGCGGTTGGCCCGCCTGCGATCAACCCCACGACGCGACCCGGCGGCAGACCGAAGGTCGGCGGCACCTCCGAGGCGTCCAGGATGCCGAGGCGCCCCGGGGTCCCCGCCCCGACATAGATCAGCCGGCCGCCGGCCCGCACCCGGGCGACAGCCGCCTCGAGCGCGGGGACGATCTGCGGGAACGCGGCGCGCACGGCCCCGGGGACTGTGGCATCCGCGTCGTTCATCACGGCCGCGAGCTCGGCAACCGACATGATGTCGATCCCGGCGTAGCGCGGATCCGCGGCCTCCGTGAGCAGATCTCGGTACGCGTCGTCCTGGTGGGCGGAAAGTGTCACGTCAACCCCTGTTCCTGATGTCGAGCACGTCGCGCAGGCCGTCCCCGAGAAGGTTCAGCCCGACGACGAAGATGACCAGCACGGCCCCGGGAGCGATCATCGTCCACGGGGCGATGTACACCAGGGTCGTCGCATCGAACACCATGGAGCCGAGCGAAGGCGCCGGGGGCGGGGTCCCGAGTCCGAGGAAGCTCAGCGAGGCCTCCGTCAGCACGGCCCACGACAGCGACAGCGTCACCTGAACGATCACGATCGACGAGATGTTGGGCAGGATGTGGCCGAGCAGGACCCTCGCCCGACTCATCCCCAGCACGGTACTGGCGTGCACGAAGTCCGCCTCGCGCAGGGAGAGGACGGGACCCCGGCTCACCCGCACGAAGATCGGCACGTACACGATCCCGATGGCGATCGCGATGGTGAACCAGTTGCGTTGGAAGGCGGATGCCAGCGACAGCGCGAGCAGCAATGGCGGGAACGCGAACAGAATGTTGGTCGCGGCGCCGATGACCCGGTCCGGAATGCGTCCGAAGAACCCGGCCTCCAGACCTCCGAGCGTGCCGATCACCGTGGCGAAGGCGACAGCCACCACCGAGATCAGCACCGAGTTGGCCAGACCGGCCGCGCAGCGGGCGAG
>WOYR01000001.1:2494-7423 GCA_011620705.1 Microbacteriaceae bacterium
GCCGCAGAGGGCTGCTTCAAGCTGTCGGCCGCGTGCTGGGCGATCGGATCGGGAAGCAGCCCCGTCCAGAAGATGACGACCAGCACGACCATCAGCAGAGTGAGGATGCCGCCGACGATGCCGCTCGGCGTCGAGAACAGCCCGGCAAGTCGTCGCCCGGCCCGGCCGCCGACCAGCCCGCGGGTGCTGACCGTGATCTCGGCGCTCACGCGGCACGCACCCGCGGGTCGATGACGCGGTACAGCAGGTCGGTCAGCAAGTTCACGATCACGAACAGCAGAGCGATGACCAGCACGCTGGATTGCACGACCGCGTACTCCTTCTGATTGATGCCGTTCAGCACCTGCCGGCCGATCCCCGGGATCGAGAAGACCTGCTCCACGACGACGGCGCCTCCGAGCAGGTACCCGAACTGCAGCCCGGTCATGGTCACGATCGGCACCAGCGCGTTGCGCAGCACATGCACGAACTGCACCCGCCGCTGCGGCACGCCCTTGCCGACCGCGGTGCGCACGAAGTCCTGGGAGCGCACCTCCAGCAGCGCCGTGCGCGCCGTGCGCATGATCGGCGCGGCCAGTCCGAAGCCGAGCACGAGGGCCGGCATGAACAATTGCTGCAGGTTCAGCCAGGGATCCTGCAGCAAGGTCGCGAAGCCTGCGCCGTTGGGGTTGTAGTGGAAGACCTGCGCGACCGCGGCGAGGATGGCGGCGGCGAGCAGGAACGCCGGAATCGACAGGCCGGCCAGCCCGACCGCCTGCGCCGCGGCATCCCGCCCGCTGTTGGGCCGCGACGCGGAGAGCATCCCCAGCGGGATGCCGATCAGCAGACCCAGGATGACCGCGAAGATCGCCAGCTCCACCGTGATGGGCAGCGACCGGGCGGTGAGCGACACCACGCTCTCGTGGCCCTGGGCCGAGTATCCGAGGTTGCCGGTGAAGATGCTGCCGATCCAGCTGAAGAACTGCACGAACAGCGGCTTGTCCAGGCCGTAATAGGCCTCGAGCTGCTGGCGCTGCGCCTCGGTGAGAGCCGCCGCCTCGGTGCCGAGATTGGCGGTGATCTGGTTGCCGGGGATGGCGCGCAGCATGATGAAGACCACGACGGCGACGCCGAACAGCGTCACCACCGCCTCGGCGAGGCGACGCACGATGCCGCTGCGCAAGATCGTGTTCACCTGGTCGCTCCTCGTTCGTGGGTGGGACGCCGACCGGAACCGGCGTCCCACCTGCGAGCTCTGACTGCTACTTGGTCACCGTGGTGTCGCGTAGGAACTGCAGGGATCCATTCGCCATGGGCGTGAATCCGGCGACCGTCTTCGTGGTCGCGGTGTAGTTGTAGCCCGTGAACAGCCACACCCATGCTGCATTGTCGGTCAGGTCCTTCGAGACCTGAGCGTAGATGTCTTTGCGCTTGGCGACGTCGGTCGTGGTGCGTCCCTCGGCGAACAGCTTGTCGAGTTCCGGCGTCGCGTAGCCGGCGACCTTGTTCAGGTTGCCGGTGCTGGTGAAGTAGCGCCCGTACATGGTGTTCGGGTCCGGGTTGCCACCGTTCAGCGCCACCGCGGCGTCGAAGGTGCCGGCGATCCAGCGCGCGACGTAGGTGTTGTTGTCGAGGATCTCCAGGCTGAGCGTGATGCCCGCCTTGGCCAGCTGCGACTTGAGGTTCTGCGCCTCGTTGACCGATGTCGAGTACTCGCCCTGCGAGACAATCGTGTCGATTGTCACATCTGTCTTGCCGGATGCCGCGAGGTACTTCTTGGCCTTGGCCAGGTCGGCGGTCGGGCACGGCTGGTCCTTCGGGTCGGACAGGTACGCCGGCGAGGTGATCGGACCGGTGATCGAACCCGCTCCGAGTGCCGCAGTGTCGAGCACCTCCTTGCGGTCGACGGCGCACTGGATCGCGAGCCGGACGTTCAGGTCGGTCAGGTCGCCGTGGCGCGCGTTGAGCTGCAGTACGTGATACGAGAGCTGAGCCGTTTTCGCGACGTTCAGCCCGCCACCCTGCGCAGTCTTCGCGACCACCGGGTCGTCGATCGGCGCGAGCTGGATGTTACCGGCCTGCATTGCCGACACGATCGACTGCTGCTCCGGGATCACCCGGAACTCCAGCGACCCAAGGCCCGGGGTGCCGCGCCAGTAGCTCTTGTTGGCCTCCAGCGTCAGGGACTGGCCGGGCGTGCGTGCCGCGAAGCCGTAGGGGCCGGTGCCGTCGGGCTTCGCCGCGATCGAGGCCTCGCTGTCGGCCTTCGAGAGGATCGAGGTGTTGATGTTGGCGAGTCCGGCGAACAGGCTCGCGTCCGGGCTGCTGAGCGTCAGCACCACGGTGTTCGCGTCGGGTGCCGCGACCGACGCGACATTGGCCAGGGAAGCCGCCCCGACCGCGGCGGTGGTCGGGTCCTTGATCTTCTGCAGTGAGCTGACCACGTCGGCCGAGCTGAAGTCCGCGCCGCTGTGGAACTTCACCCCTGTACGCAGGTGGAAGGTGACGGTGAGGCCGTCGGACGAGGTGTCCCACGACTTGGCGAGACCCGGGACAACCGCGAGCTTCTTGTCGAACTCGGTGAGCGTGCCGTAGATGCTGGGCAGGACGTCGTACACGTCCTGGAACTGCGTCGCCTTCCAAGGGTCGAGGCTCAGAACGTCGGTGGTGATGCCGACGACGAGGCTGCCGCCGCTCTTGGCGGTGCTGGATGTGCTGGGCGAGCCGGCGGAACAGCCGGCGATCACGAGCGCGAGTGCGACAGCGGCACCGCTCGCGACGGCCCACCGTGAGGTGTGACGAGGACTGCGCATGAGTTCCCTTTCGATCAGATGATGCGAGGGAGCGACGGGCGACGCCGCTCGGTTGTGGTCCACAATAGGGCTGTTATTGACCTCTGCTATTTCAAGTGTGTAACTTTTTAACCTCAACTCGCTCCTGCTCCCCGGGGCGAATAGAGTGACCATCACGACCGAGGGAGCCCGATGACCATCGCGGATCAAGCCGCGCTGCTGCCCCGGATCCGCTCGGCTCTTCCAAGCCTCCGCCGATCCGAGGCGCGGATCGCGGAAGTGTTCCTCGCCGATCCGGCCGGCTCCGCCGGACTGTCGATGAGCGAGATCGCGTCCCTGTGCGACACCTCCACGACCACGGTCATGCGCTTCGGCAAGCGGATGGGCTACGACAGCTTCCGCGACCTGCGCATCGATCTCGCGCGGGAGGCGACCCGGGAATCACTCGGCACCACTGCGCGTCCGCTCGACACGGGCGACATCGATCGCGACGACAGCCTCGACGACGTGATCGCCAAGATCACCCTCAACGAGACCCTCTCGATCTCGGACACGGCGGAGAATCTCGACCGGGGAGCCCTCCGGGCCGCGATCGACGCGATCGTCGGCTCCCGCCGCATCGACCTGTTCGGCGTGGGGGCCAGCTCGGTGGTCAGACTCGACCTGCAGCAGAAGCTGTCGCGCATCGGGAGCACGGCATTCGGCTGGGATGATGCCCATGCGGCATGGACCTCTGCCAGCGTCCTCGATGCCGAGTGCGTCGCGATCGCGATCTCGCACTCCGGGACCACCCGCGACACCCTGAGCTACCTGAACCTCGCCAAGCGGGCGGGCGCGCGCACGATCGCCATCACGAATTTCTCAGCCTCTCCGCTCGCCGAGACCGCCGACATCGTTCTCACAACGGCGGCGCGCGAGAACAAGTTCCGGTCAGGCGCGCTCGGCAGTCGGATCGCACAGCTGATGGTGGTCGACTGCCTGTTCACCGGCATCGTGCAGGCGTCGTACGAGCGCTCGACGGCGGCGCTGACCCGCACGTACTCGGCGATCGTCGAAAGCGCAGCCCGCTAGCCAGGCAGGCCTAGATCCAGCGCTGCCAGTCGGGCTTGTTCTCGTAGGTGTAGCGGTAGTAGGCCGCCAGCTCGAGCCCTGCCGCGGCGGCCTCATCCACGATCACGGTCGCGCGTCGGTGCCATTGCAGGATCGAACCGGGACAGCGGCTCGAGATCGGACCCTCGACGGCTCGGGCGACAGCATCCGCCTTGTTGGCGCCCTGCGCGACCATGACGAGCTCGCCCGCGTCCAGGATCGTGCCGAGCCCCTGGGTCACGCAGTGCGTCGGCACCTCATCGGGGCTGCCGAAGAATCTGGCGTTGTCGGCGCGGGTCTGAGGGGCGAGCGTCTTGATCCTGGTGCGCGACTGGAATGAGGAACTCGGCTCGTTGAACCCGACATGACCGTTCGCGCCGATCCCCAGAATCTGCAGATCGATCCCTCCCACCGAAGCGATCGCGCGTTCGTATTCCTCGCACGCCGCGGCGAGGTCGGGCGCGAGGCCGTCCGGCACCCGCACCAGTGCGGCATCCATCCCCAGCGGTTGTGTCACCTCCGTGCGGATCACGCTGGCATAGCTCTGCGGATGCTCGACGGGCAGACCGACATATTCGTCGAGCGCGAAGCCCCGCGCGCGCGAGAAGTCGACTTCCCCCGATCGCGCCAGAATGGCCAGTTCGGCGTAGATGGCGAGCGGTGAGGATCCGGTCGCGAGGCCCAAGACCGCGTCGGGCTTGCGCGTCACCAACCCCGCGATCTTGGCCGCGGCAATGTGCCCGACCTCGGCTGCAGTCGGAAGGATGACGATCTCCACGTTCGGCTACGCTACAGGGTCGCCGTCAGCCGACCGGCTCGGCCCTGGCGTCTGCTTGCCCGGCAGCGCAGCGCCGACCGCGACGATCGGTAGCCCCGGCGGAGCCGGCCCGACGCGTACCGGCAAGGCCCGGCGAGGCGGGGAACGGCGAGTCGGCCGCGCAGCACTCGAGCACCAATCGGCGCGACATCGTGCTGCCGCATTCGGTCGCGGGCGCCAAGGTCTTCATCGGCCACCGCTGCCCGTGTTCGCCCTGCGCGAGATGGGCACCGGCGTCGCCCGCCCCTGAGT
>WOYR01000125.1:0-2767 GCA_011620705.1 Microbacteriaceae bacterium
GTCCATCACGGTGACCGGGTACTTGTGCTTCTCGGCCCAGCGCAGGTACATGCGCTGCAGCATCTCGGCGAAATCGGCGGCATCCACTCCCCCGGCGCCCGAGCGGATCGTCACCACGGCGGGGCGGTCGTCGTATTCGCCGTTGAGCAGGGTGGTGACCTCGAGCTCGCCGAGGGTCTTCTGCAGGCCGGCCAGCTCGGCCTTCGCCTCATCGGCGCTCTGGGCGTCGTCGCCCTCGTTGGCGAGCTGCACCAGCACCTCGAGGTCGTCGAGACGCCGCTGGATCTCGTTGATCCGCGCCAACTCGCTCTGCCGGTGGCTCAGCGCGCTCGTCACCTTCTGGGCGGCATCCGGGTCGTCCCACAGATCAGGAGCACCCGCCTCTGCGCTGAGGTCGGCGATCTCGGCCTCGAGCTTGTCGACGCCGACCACCGCCCGGATGTCGCTGAACGTCTGGCGGAGCGTCGCGATCTGGTCGCTGAGGTCGAGGTCGATCATGGCTCACGCGAGTCTACCGTCGGGGTAGCGTTGGGCTCGCCATGAGCCCCGCCACCACCGACCCGGCCGGGCAGCCATTCAGGTGGCGGTCGGTCGCGGTCGCCGCCCTCCTGCCCACCGTCCTGTTCTCGACGGGCGAGGGCGCGATCATCCCGGTGATCCCGGTCGTGGCCGGCAACGTCGGAGCCACGCTCGCGCTCGCCGGCTTCGTCTCGGCGATGCTGGTCGTCGGCGAACTGTTCGGCGACATCCCGAGCGGGGCCGTGATCCAGCACATCGGCGAGCGCACCGCGATGATCGCGGCATCCGGTCTCTCGGTGCTCGGACTGGTGACCGCGGTGCTCGCCCCCGATCCGTGGGTCCTGGCGCTGGGGATCCTCGTGGTCGGGGTCGCGACCGCCGTGTTCGCGCTCGCCCGGCACGCCTTCATGACGAGCTTCATCCCGCTGCAGTACCGGGCGCGGGCCCTGTCGACGCTCGGCGGCAGCTTCCGCCTCGGCTACCTGATCGGCCCCTTCATCGGAGCCGGGGTGATCTCGCTGACCGGATCCGCGGCGAGCGCCTTCGTCATCCACATCGTCGGATGCCTCGCGGCAGCAGTGGTGCTGCTCGTGTTCGCCGATCCGGTGAAGACCTTCGGTGCGCAGGCGGGACGCGCCCAGCCGCCCGCCGAGACCGCGGGCGGGCGCGAGCCCGGCGAGGAGGCGCACGGGCTGTTCCGCACCATGCGCGAGAACAGGAGGGTGCTGCTGACGCTCGGCCTCGGCTCGACGACGGTGGCCGCGCTGCGCGCCTCGCGCCAGGTGCTGCTGCCGCTCTGGGCGATCAGCATCGGCCTGCACGAGACGCAGACCTCGCTGATCATCGGCGTCGCTGGGCTCGTCGACTTCTCGCTGTTCTTCGCAGGCGGCTGGATCATGGACCGCTTCGGCCGCCTCTGGACGGCGGTGCCCTCGATGGTGGGGCTCGGGATCGGGCATCTGGCCCTCGCGTTCACCGCATCCCTTCCTGGACCCGTGTGGTGGTTCATCGGGATCGCGCTGTTCCTGTCGCTGGCCAACGGGATCGGGGCGGGGATCCTGATGACGCTCGGCTCCGATCTGGCCGACCCGCGGCATCCGGCTCCGTTCCTCGGGGCGTGGCGCTTCACGAACGATGCGGGAGGCGCGGCCTCCCCGCTGATCGTCGCCGGGCTCACCGCGGCGGTGTCGCTGCCCTTCGCCGCCGGGGCGCTGGGCGTGCTCGGGCTGGCGGGGGCCGTGGTGCTGCGGGTGTTCGTGCCGCGCTACTCCGGGTTCAACCGAACACCGAGCGCGCCACGGCGGTCGCGTCGATCCGCATCCCCTCCGGCACGAACACCGTGAGCACCGGCGGATGCCAGACCGCCGACACCGTGACGGTCGCGCTGGCGCCGTCGACTGTCGTCGCGCGCTCGACCACCAGCCCCTCGAACTCGCCGGACTCCGCCCCGGTCGGATTGCCGGCCAGGTAGCCCGTCACCGCGGTGCGCACCTGCTCGGGCCGCAGAACTGGCCGCGGCCCGTGCCCGGTGACGGCGACCGAGTCCAGCTCGAAGGATTCGGCGCCGACGAGCGCCGCGTCATCGGCGAGGGTGAACAGGCGCTTGCGCTCCAGGTACAGCGAGGATGCCGCGGCGACGATCAGCACCAGCGCCAGCGCCAGGAAGCCGTAGAAGATCACGAGCGGGAGAGTCGAGCCCTCGTCATCGCGGGCGGCGGCGCGGAGGCTGCGTCGCGGCATCCCCGTCATCTCGATCCCCAGAACCGCGACACCTGCCCGGTCGCCACCGACTGCACCGGGATGCCGGCGGGCAGCTGCAGCGACAGCACCGGCGGCATGAGCGGCAGCGGCACCATGGTCGTGATGGCGACGGTGACGAAGCCGCGCCGGGTCAGGCAGGCGGAGGGATTCGGGCGGCAGCTGATCGCGACCCGCGCGTTCCGCGCGTCTATGCCGTAGTCGGCGAGGGTCACTTCGACGGAGGTGCGGGCCGCGGCCTCTGCCGCGCCCTCCGACGGGGACTGCACGAACACCCTGGTCGCCTGCCGCGCGGCCCCCTCCACGCCGAAGGAGGCGCTCTCGAGGGCCGAGAGGGCCAGCACCAGGTAGACGGTCGGCACCAGGAGCAGCAGCCCGACGGTGATGAACTCGAGGGACGCCGAACCGCTTTCGTCGCGGAGGAACCGGTCGCGAAGCTCAGCCCAGCGTCTCGACCGCGGCATGCCCCGACACCTCCAGCACGCCGTCG
>WOYR01000125.1:2867-5201 GCA_011620705.1 Microbacteriaceae bacterium
AGCTCAGCCCAGCGTCTCGACCGCGGCATGCCCCGACACCTCCAGCACGCCGTCGATGCCGATCAACCCGATCAGGGGCAGCCGGGTCCGCACCATGACGGTGACGGCGGGATGCCCCATCCAGCTTCCACCGCGCGCGCTCACGTCCTGCGCGTAGTCGTCCCCGATCCCCAGCGCGATCAGCTCCGCGGTGCGGCGCACCCCGTCGGAGGGGGCGTTGTCGGCCAGCGCGCCGAACCGCGCGCCCTCGGCCGCGGCATCCTGCACCGTGTTGCGGATGTGCAGCGCGAGCCCCAGTTGCAGCACCGAGAGGGTGAGCACCGTCAGCAGCGCGCCGACCATCGTGAACTCGGCGACGGCCGAGCCGCGGTCGTCCGCCAGCAGGGCGCGCACCCGGGCGAACCGCGGCACGGCTCAGAGCCCGGTGACCTTCGAGATCGCGTTCTGGAAGATGTCGCTGAGCGCCGGCCCTGCGAGCCCCCAGATCAGGATCACGAGACCAGCGGTCATCAAGGTGATCAGCACCCAGCCGGGTACGTCGCCGCGCTCCCGGCCGAGGTGGTGCAGCATCCGTCGCATGCGGGCAGTGTGGCGCACCCGGCGGCGCGGCGGCCGGCGTTGTCCACAGCCCCCGGCGCGCGGGGCTGCGGGCTCAGGCGAAGCCGAAGACCGGCGGCAGCACGAGGATCACCACGGCGAGCCAGGCCGCGACGACGGTCAGGTAGCCCGTCTGCCAGCGCTCCAGCCGCACCGCCGGCGCTCGGCGGCGCAGCATCCGGACCAGGATCCAAGCCGTGACCACCAGATCGACCAGCAGCACGAGGTTGAGCCCGAGTGCGGCGACCCGGTTGGCCGTGAATCCGAACTCGCCCACGCGCGCGAGCATCGAGACCAGCACCAGCACATCGAGCAGCACGGCCGCGATCACCGCCGTGAGACGCAGGGCGTCCATGACGCGGAGGGCGCGACCGCCCCGCGCCGAGATCCCGTACACGACCAGTCCGAGCACGACGATCAGCAGCGCGTCGAAGAGGGTCAGCAGCCCGCGATCGAAATCCCGCCCGAGCGCGGTCACCGCGTAGACAGCCGCGCTGACGAGCAGCATCGCCGCGAACAGCGGCGTGAAGATGGCGGTGAGCACCGGCGCGATGTTCTCGATGATGCTCTTCTTGGCCTCGACGAGCCAGGCAGCGACGACGACGGCTCCCGCCATGCCCGAGGGGACCACCCAGGTGGCGACCACGTCGGTCGACCCGGGCGCGACCGCCGAGAGCACGCCGACGGTGAGCCCGATCAGCACGCCGCCGGCGAGCGCGATGAGGGCGTAGTAGACGATCCACTCGCCGGTGAAGCGGAGGAAGTCCATCCGCCGGTCCGAGCTGCGCAGCTCCCCGCCGAGGTAGGCGGCGCCCACCACCAGCCAGAGCAGCACCGGCAGGTGGATGGCGACGAGCAGCTCCGTTGCGCTCAGATCCGTTGCACTGCCTTGCGCGTACGGGAAGGCATTCACGGCGATCGCGAGCACGGCGACCACGGCCGCGAGCCCGGCGGCACGGCGCCACGGCATCCGGCGCAGCACCGCGAAGTAGCCGGCGAGCACCGGCAGCACGAAGAAGCCGAGATCGCGCACGAACCAGGAGCCGCCGGTCTGCGGCACGCCCGATGCCAGTCGCGCCAGCTGCACCAGGACCGCGGTCGCGACGGCGAAGCCGAGCATGACCGGCCAGGATGCTGCGCGCTCGGCGGCCGGCGGCGCCAGCACGAGTTGCCTCCACAGGCGGTCGCCGTGCTCCCGCGCGTACTCCGCGGTCAGCGCGTCGACCTCCCCGAGCCGCCGCACCGCGATGAGGAAGGCCTCGTCGGGGCCGAGCCCCGCCGCTTCGAGGTCGGCGATCGAGTCCCGCAGATGCGCTTCGAGCTCCTCCGCGTCGGCATCGTCGATGGCACGGTGGCGGCGCACCGCCTGGCGCCACTCGTCCAGCAGGATCTCGCTCATGCGCCCGCCCCCTGTGGCCAGAGACCGCCGAGGGTGCGGGTGGCGGTGTCCCACTGCCTGCGCTGCTCGGCCAGCTGCGCACGACCGAGGTCGGTGACCCGGTAGTACCTGCGGCGCCGCGCGGCGTCGGACTCCCGCCATTCGGACTCGATGCCGCCGAGCCGTTCCAGGCGGTGCAGCAAGGGGTAGAGCATCCCGTCGGTCCATTCCAGTTCGCCGCCCGACAGTTCGCGCACCCGTTTCAGGATCGCGTAGCCGTAGTTCGGGCCCTCGGCCAGGATCGCGAGCACCAGCGGCGTCGCCATCGCGGCAACCAGGTCCTTGTCGATCTCCATGCC
>WOYR01000125.1:5301-7352 GCA_011620705.1 Microbacteriaceae bacterium
GTATCTAGAACTGCCAGGTATCGCCTATGCGGCAGGGTGCGCCGCGAAGAACTCCCAGATCACCTTCGTCGCGTCGAGGTCGGGGAA
The DNA here is from genome assembly GCA_011620705.1 of Microbacteriaceae bacterium. Classification (GTDB taxonomy): domain Bacteria; phylum Actinomycetota; class Actinomycetes; order Actinomycetales; family Microbacteriaceae; genus Lysinimonas. The sequence continues at coordinate 5,389 of WOYR01000125.1, forward strand.
CGGCGTGTCTGCCCCCTGGCGGCCCTTCGCCGAGCCCGGCCACTGGTGACCGGCGCCGTCGATCGTGATGAGTTCGACGGTGCGCGAGCCGGGGCAGCTCGCCGTCGAGGTCGTCACCGTGCCATCGGTCGTCGAGCTCGGCGGCCGGCACGAATCCGCCGTGCGCCAGAGCTGGTTGACCTCCGGGATGCTCGGCCCGTCGATCTTCGCGAAACCCGAGCCCTGACCGCCGTCATAGGGGATGTTCTGGTCGGCCGTGCCGTGGATCGCGAGCACCGAGAGCGGATGCGGCGACGGGCAGTCGCCGAGCAGCGTCGCGGAGTCAACCCCGATGGCCGCGAAGAGCTTCGTGTCGCACGCGAGCCGGTAGTCCATCATCCCGCCGTTGGAGATGCCGGTCGCGAAGACCCGGGCCGGGTCGATCGGGATGGCCGACTCCACCTCGTCGACGACCGCGGCCAGGAACGCCACATCGTCGACATTCGTGCGACCGGGTGCGCCGCAGCATCCGCCGCCGACGTTCCAGGCGCGGCCGTCGCCGTCGGGATACACCACGACGAAGTGCCCGGCGTCCGCCTCTGCGTCCCAGCCGTACGCCGACTCGGCCTGCGCCGCCGAGCCGAACCCGCCGTGCAGCATCAGCACGAGCGGCGCGGGATCCGCGACGCCGGCGGGACGGTAGCTCAGATACGTCCGGCTCAGGCCGCCGACCTCGATGGTGTGCGAGGAGGAGCCGACCGGGATCGAGCCCGCGTTCGGGTTTCCCGTTGGTGCCGAGGGGCTCGATCCCGGCGACACGAACTCCCCGAGAGCGCCGCACCCGGACAGGGTGGCGAGCACCACGGCGGAGCTGAACAGGGCGATGGCGAGGCGCGGCATCCGATTCATGGGCTCAGGCTCTCAGCGCCGCGTTCGTCACGGGTCAGGGCGATGTTCGAGCGAGGTAAGGCGACTCTTGTCGGTGAGCCACCCGCACGCGACGGGCGTGCCATCGGCGGCGAGCGGGTCCCAATAGCGGTCCACCTCGGCCTGATCGTCGCACATGACGAACAGCGAGAAGGCATCGGTGTGCGGATGCCCCGGGCCGCCGTTCATCCCGTACAGGGTCTGGCCGGCCAGGCTGAAGGTCGCGGAGAACAGCTCGCCGTTCGCCGCATGCTGCAGGTCGAGGATCTTCGCATCGGGGAAGATCCCGGCGTAGAAGTCGATCGCCTCCTGCAGCTCGACGTCGAACCAGATGAACGGGGTGATCGTCGGCATCGCGACTCCATGACCTCGAGGGATGATGTGATCACTGTCCACATTGTCACAGCCCGAGTTGCAGCACCAGGATGCCCGGGAAGATCGCGAACACGATCGTCACGAGGACTACACAAGCCGATCGTCAAACCGCTGATGATCCTGAGCGTCACCGACGACAGCGATGATCCTCACGCTCCTCGTGTCCCGGTTCATGCGGTACCAGAGTTGGTACGGGAACACGCTGACGTGCCAACGCCTCGCGTCTCGTCGAAGCGGCCTGCCAAGCTCTGGGTGATCGACCAGCACGCGTGCCGCCGCGAAGACCTCTGCGATGAAGCGGTCAGTCTCGTGAGGTGCGACCTCGTCGTAATGCGCCTGAGCGCGGAGGAAATCACGCTCCGCGTTCGCGCTGAACCCGACGGCGAACGTCACACGCTTCGCTGCGCGCGCCGCAGCAGCGTCTGCCGCTCAAGCTCCTCACGAGAGACATAGTCCTGGCTTGCGGCGTCGTCTTCGGCGAGCCGCTCGTCAAGCAGTGCAGCGAGCTCTGGTGTCAGGTACTCGTCGACCATCGACGCCTCGATCGCATCCCGCAACTCAAGTCGCGTGCCGGCGTCGAGCTTCATCACCTGTTCGAGGAGTGCCCTATCGACCATGGGCCAATGGTAGCCATAGCCGCCGATACGCTGCGGGTGTCGATCGACGCTGCCGCAAAGGCCCGT
>WOYR01000160.1 GCA_011620705.1 Microbacteriaceae bacterium
TGTCGCTCAACTCCTGCCCGTAAGCGCCGATGTTCTGGATCGGTGCGGCGCCCGCCGAGCCGGGGATGCCGCTCAGCGCCTCGACGCCGGCCAGGCCGTCCGCAATGGCGAACTGGACGGCCGCATCCCATGGCTCACCCGCCGCCACCACGATGCCGGGCCTGTCCGCCGAGCCGGGCGTTCGCTCGATCCCGCGCGTGGCCACCCGGAGCACGTCCCCATCGATCCCGTCGTCGGAGACGACGACGTTCGATCCGCCGCCCAGTACGAGCCAATCGTCGCCAGCCGACCAGATGTCGAGTGCCGCCGAGATCAGTTCATCGCGTGTCGCCGGAGCGGACATCCGCAGGGCCGGCCCGCCGACCCGCAGGGTCGTGAGCTCCGAGAGCCGGACGCCGTCGGCCGGAAGAATCACGCGAGCGCGACCCGCACCTGGGCCTTGCCGAGAACCGTCTCGCCGCCGAAGGCCGCCGTGAGATCGATGCGCGCGGTGGCGCGCCCGTCCTGAAGGGTTTCGAGCACGCCGACCTTGGCGACGACGGTCACGTCGGCGCCGGCCTCGGCATCCACGTAGACCGGCCGGGTGAAGCGAACCTGGTAGTCGAGCACCTTGCCGCTGTCACCGCCCAGCCAGTCGACCACCGGCTGCACGGCCAGGCCCATGGTCAGCATCCCGTGCGCGAGCACCCCGTCGAGCCCGACCGAGACGGCGATGTCGTCGCGGTAGTGGATCGGGTTGAAGTCGCCGGAGGCGCCCGCGTAGCGCACCAGGGTGTCGCGGGTCAGGTGGAAGCTCCGCTCCGCGACCACGTCGCCGACGGCGAGGCCCTCGCGCGCGCTCATTCCCCGCCCCGCACGACGAGGGTCGAGATCGCGCTGACGACGTGGCCGCCGTCCGCATCCAGCACGGCGGTCTCAGCGGTCACCATGCTGTGGCCGCCCAGGGACTTGACGCTCGTCACCGTGAGCGTCGCGGTGAGCTCGTCGCCGGCGACGATCGGGCGGGTGAAGCTGAATCGCTGGTCCCCGTGCACGACACGCGAGAAGTCGATGCCGGAGTCAGGGTCGTCCAGCAGTTGCGCGAGGGTGTGCTCCTGCACGACCACGGCGAAGGTGGGAGGGGCGACCACGTCGGCGTACCCGGCGGCACGCGCCGCATCCGGGTCGAGATTGAGCGGGCTGGTGGCGAGCACCGCTCGGGCGAACTCGCGCACCTTCTCGCGCCCCACGAGATACGGGGGTGATGGGGGGTAGCTGCGCCCCGCGAGCTCTGCGTTGACTGGCACGGGTTCAACCCTATCGGCGCCTCTGCGTCATATCAGCGGGAGGGCGGTGCACGAAGGCCCCGGCGACACGAGGTCGGCCGGGGCCTTCGGGGGGTTCTGGGGTGCTGAGGCGCCCTACTGGCAGCTCTCGCACTGAAGGTCGTCCATCGGATCGACCGGAACTGCGTAACCGCCAACGCTGTCGAACTCGTTCATGGCGATCCTCCTTCTCACATCGTCGACTCCCGGCCAACCCCGGGAAGAGTTCTCACTATATAACGGGAATGCCACCGATGTCATTCCACTACATGTAGTGATTTCGGCGTGTCGCGCCGGAGCCTCACTAGGCTCGAACGACCATGAAGATCCTCCTCGCGGCCGGTGCCGTGCTGCTGCTCGCCGGATGCGCCGCCGCCCCAGCCCCATCCGCGACCTTCGGACTCGGCGACCAGGCGGTCGCGATCGCCCAGGCCGTGCGCGCCTGCCGAGCGGCCTCCGCGCAGCAGCCGCCCGCCACCGCGACCGGGATCGCATCGGTCGCCACCTGCTCGATCAACGGCAGCCAGGTCGATTTCGTGGTCTGGACCGACCTCGCCGCCCAGCAGGCGCAGGGCCCGGTGGCGACCGCCACCACCGAGGGCTATGTCGCCCACGGAGCGGGCTGGGATGCCGTCACCCACCGCAGCGGTCAGGTCAGCACGCAGAAGGTGATCGCCACCGCGATCGTCGGCTTCGTGGGCGGCACCGTCGTGCACGTGCGCTGACTCCCCCTGCCGCATCCAGCAGTTAGCCTTCCCCTGTGACCAGCGATCCGATCGTCGAGATCGACCACTTCCGGATGGACTTCGGCAGCACGACCGTCATCCAGGACCTCTCCTTCGAGGTCCGGCGCGGCGAGACCTTCGGCTTCCTCGGCAGCAACGGCTCGGGCAAGACGACCACGCTGCGGGCTCTGCTCGGGATCTACCGCCCGACCTCGGGGCGTCTGCTGATCGACGGCACGCCGTTCGATCCGGACTCCGCGCTCCGGCTGGGATATCTGCCGGAGGAGCGCGGTCTCTACAAGAAGGAATCGGTCATCGACGTGATGAGCTACTTCGGCCGGTTGAAGGGGCTCGACAAGCGCGAGGCGCGGCGCTGGTCGATGGAGTACCTCGAGCGCGTCGAGATCGCCGACAAGGCCAGGACCAGGGTCGACAAGCTCTCGGGCGGCGAGCAGCAGAAGGTGCAGCTCGGGGTGACCATCATGAACCAGCCGGAGCTGCTCATCCTGGATGAGCCGACCAAGGGCTTCGACCCGGTCAACAGGCGACTGCTCATGGACATCATCGACGAGCAGCGCGCATCAGGGGCTACCGTGCTGATGGTCACGCATCAGATGGAGGAGGTCGAGCGCCTGTGCGATCGGATCATCCTGCTGAAGGATGGCGCGGCTCGCGCATACGGCACCGTCACCGAGGTGCAGGAGGAATTCGGCGGTCTCACCATCATCCTCGACTACGCCGGCGCGCTCCCCGAGTCGGCAGACTACGGCATCGTGTCGCAGGGCGGCGGACGCGCCATCCTGAGCGTCGACAACGGGGCGGACCTGGCGGGCATCCTGCGCGCACTGATCGACGCGGGGATGACCGTGACCCGCTTCGAGCCTCGGCGCCGGTCGCTGGACGACATCTTCGTCGAGGTCTACGGCGACGAGGCGGGCGAGTGACCATGGCCCGGCACAATCTGCGCACGGTGATCGGCTTCGAGCTCGGCCGCAACCTCTCCAAGCCGCGATTCTGGATCATCACCCTGGTCATTCCCATCGCCCTCATGGTGGTGTTCGCACTGGTGCTGCTCTCGAACACCTCCACCAGTGCCACCACCGACGCGCAGAAGAACGCGCACATCAGCTTCAGCTACCGCGACCGGTCCGGCGTCGTCGACGCCGCGCTGGCGGCGGAACTGGGCGGCACCCCCACCGCCGACCCGGCCGCGGCGATCGCCGCCGTCAAAGCGGGCAGGAGCCAGGCCTTCTTCGACTACCCCGCCGACCCGTCCCAGCATGCGGTGAAGGTGTACGGCCAGGACAGGGACGTCTTCGCCAACGGGGTGTACGGCTCGGTCGCCCAGTCGCTGCTGCAGCTCAGCGCCCAGCAGAAGCTCGACTCCCCGAAGCTGGTGCAACTCGCCGGCGGCGGCGCGAGTTCGGTGACGGTGACCTACCGCGACGGCCGCGAGACCGCTGGATTCAACGGCCTGATCGCCCCGATCCTGTACCTGGTCGCGTTCTATCTGCTCATCATCCTGCTCGGCAACCAGATGCTCGCTTCGACCCTGGAGGAGAAGGAGAACCGCGTCACCGAGATGATCCTCACCACGATCAATCCGACCTCGCTGATCCTGGGCAAGATCATCTCCCTGTTCGCCCTCGGGCTGGTGCAGATGGTGGTCTTCGCCCTGCCCCTGGTGGCGGCCTATGCCCTGTTCCGCACGCAACTCAACATCCCGACCCTCGATCTGAGCCACCTCGCACTGGATCCGCAGCAGATGATCGTGGGCGCGCTCATCCTGATCGGCGGCTTCGCACTGTTCACCGGCACCCTCGTCGCGATCGGCGCCATCATGCCCACCGCCAAGGATGCCGGCCCGATCTTCGGAATCCTGCTGGTCCTGATCTTCATCCCGTTCTACATCATGACGCTCGTGGTCTCCGACCCCACGGCGCCGATCGTCGAGCTGTTCACGTGGTTCCCATACTCGGCCCCTGTCACGGCCCTGCTGCGGAACGCCTTCGGCACCCTCCCGCTGTGGCAGGGCGTCGCCCTCGCGGTCGAACTGCTCGCACTCGCCGCGATCGTGCTGCGGATCGCTGTGCAGCTGTTCCGCTACGGATCCATCGAGTACGGGCGCCGGGTGTCGCTGCGCGGAGCCCTCACTCGCCGCCGCGGCGCTGCGACGCAGCCCTCCGCGGAAACCGCGGCGCGGTGATGCGCCGCAGCGGCTGCTAGAGCCTTTCGATGACCGTCGCGTTGGCCATGCCGCCGCCCTCGCACATGGTCTGCAGTCCATAGCGACCGCCGGTGGCCTCGAGCTGGTGCAGCAGCGTGCCAAGCAGCCGCGTGCCGGACGCGCCCACCGCATGGCCGAGGGCGATGGCTCCCCCGAGCGGGTTGAGCTTGTCTGGATCGGCGTCGAACTCGTGCGCCCAGGCCAGCGGAACCGAGGCGAAGGCCTCGTTGACCTCGTAGACGTCGAGGTCGGAGAACGACAGGCCCGAGCGCGCCAGGATCTTGTGCGTCGCCGGGATCGGCCCGGTGAGCATGTAGATCGGGTCGTCCCCGACGACGGCGAAGCTGTGGAACCGCGCCCGCGGGGTCAGCCCCAGCTTCTGCGCCATCGTGGCGCTCATGATGAGCGCACCGCTCGCGGCATCCGTCAGCGGCGAAGAGTTGCCGGCCGTGATGTTCCAGCCGAGCTGCGGGAAGCGCTCCGACATGCCGGGGTTCTTGAATGCGGGCGGAAGGCCTGCCAGTCCCTCGACCGTCGTGCTCGGGCGGATGGTCTCATCGGCGTCGACCACGCTCCCGTCGGCCAGGGTCACCGGGATCAGTTCGCGGTCGAAGGCTCCGGATGCCGCGGCCGCCGCCGCGCGCCGGTGCGACTCGGCGGAGAAGGCGTCGAGCTGCCCGCGGTCGAACCCCCACTTGGCGGCGACCAACTCCGCAGAGATGCCCTGTCCGACCAGCCCCTCCGGATAGCGCGCCGCGATGCCCGCGCCGTACGGACTCTGCGGCCCTGAAGCCGAGCCGAGCGGCACGCGGCTCATCGACTCGACGCCGGCCGCGATCACGATGTCGTATGCGCCCGCCATGATGCCCTGTGCGCCGAAATGCGCTGCCTGCTGACTCGAGCCGCACTGGCGATCGATCGAGACCCCCGGGACGCTCTCGTCGAACCCCGCGGCGAGAAGGGAGGTGCGCGCGATGTCGCCGGTCTGCTCCCCCGCCTGGCTCACGCAGCCCACGAGCACATCGTCGATCTGCGTCGACTCCAGACCGTTGCGCTCCAGAAGCGCGGACAGCACCCCGGCCATCAGGTCGCTCGGATGCACGCCGGAGAGCGCGCCACCCTGCTTGCCCTTGCCCGATGCCGTGCGCACCACATCCACGATCACTGCGTCGTCCATGCCTGCTCCTCGCTCGGCGACGGGCTGCACACCGTCGTGCCAGTTGCATGATATACGCTCGGGAGGCGAATCGCTGAGGTCCGTGAAAGTGAGAGGAGGAGCGATGCCGGCGGTTGCAGATATCCCCTCCTTCGCGGTCGAGCAGGCCAGTCCGAACCTCAGTGCGCGGCAGGCGGACGTGTTCGAGCGGCTGATCGTTCTGGCCCTGGAGCACGGCTTCGCCGGCTACACCATGGAGCAGGCGGCCATCGCGCTGCGCTGCTCCAAGTCGACGATCTACGCGCTCGCGGGATCGCGCGAGCAGCTCATCCGCGCCGTGGTCGTGGCGTTCTTCCGCGAGGCGGCAGAGCGGGTCGAGAAGCGCCTCGCCCTGGAGACCGACCCGGTGCGCCGCATCCAGGTCTACCTGCTCGCCGTCGCCGACGAGCTGCGCCCGGCATCCGCCCAGTTCATGGATGACGTCGCCGGCTTCCCGCCCGCCCGTGAGATCTACGAGCGGAACACTGCGATCGCGTCCGAGCGGGTGCGGCAGCTCATCGTGGACGGCATCGCCGACGACGCCTTCCGCGACGTGCCGACCGCCTTCATCGCGGAGGTGGTGAGTTCGGTCATGGTGCGCATCCAGCAGCGCGAGGTCGCGAAGAACACCGGGCTGAGCGACGCCGAGGCCTACGCCGACCTGGCGAATCTGGTCGTCAGCGGCATCATCAAGCCGGGCTGGCGCCAGCGCGCCGCTCAGCTCCTGGGCACCCGCACGATGAGGGCGTCGCCCTGACCTCCGCCGCCGCAGAGGGCCGCCGCCCCGATGCCGCCGCCGCGCCGCTTCAGCTCGAGCGCCAGGTGGAGCACCAGCCGCGCCCCTGACATGCCGATCGGATGGCCGACGGCGATCGCGCCGCCGCTCACGTTGACCTTGTCGAGCGGGATGCCGAGCTTGGCCGCCGAGGCGGCGCCGACCGCCGCGAACGCCTCATTGATCTCGACCAGATCGAGCTCGGCGGGCGTGATCCCCTCGCGCGCGCAGGCCGCCTCGATCGCGTGGGCGGGCTGCAGCTGGAGCGAGGAGTCCGGGCCGGCGACCATCCCGTTGGCGCCGAGCTCCGCGAGCCAGTGCAGGCCGAGGGATTCGGCGTGCGACTTGTCCATGACGACCATCGCGCAGCCTCCATCCGAGATCGGGGAGGAGTTGCCCGCCGTGACCGAGCCGTCGGGCCGGAATGCTCCTGGCAGCCTGCCCAGCACCTCGGCCGTGGTGTCGGCGCGGATGCCCTCGTCGCGCGCGACGACGATCGGCTCGCCCTTGCGCTGCGGAACCGATACCGGCACGACCTCCTCGGCGAATGCGTCGGCGTCCCACGCGGCCGCGGCCCGCTGATGCGAGGCGGCGGCGAGCGCATCCTGCGCGGCACGCGTCACGGGCTCGGCATCGTTGACCCGCTCGGTCAGCAGCCCCATCGCCTCGGAGGTGTACGCGTCGACCAGGCCGTCCACCTCCATCGAGTCGACCATGGTGATCGGCCCGAACTTGGTGCCGGTGCGCGAACCCTTCAGCACGTGCGGCGCCTGCGACATCGACTCCTGCCCGCCGGCCACGATCGTCGTCGCGTCGCCCGAGCGGATGAACTGGTCGGCCATGATCACCGCCTGGATGCCGGAGAGGCACACCTTGCTCACCGTCGTCGACGGCACCGTCATCGGGATGCCGCCCGCCGACGCCGCCTGGCGCGCGGGCAGCTGCCCCGCCCCCGCCGTCAGCACCTGGCCCATGATCACGTAGTCCACCTCGGAGCCGGCGACCCCGGCCTTCTCGAGCGCGCCCGCGATCGCGAATCCGCCGAGCTCGGCGCCCGAGAATCCGCTGAGGCCGCCGAGCAGCCTGCCGATCGGGGTGCGGG
>WOYR01000134.1:0-13366 GCA_011620705.1 Microbacteriaceae bacterium
TGGAGCAGGTCACCAAGCAGCTCAACAAGCTGATCAACGTGATCAAGATCGTCGAACTCGATCCGGCGCAGTCGGTGCACCGCGAGCATCTGCTGATCAAGGTGCGGGTGGACAACTCGACCCGCAGTCAGATCCTCGAGGCGGTCACCCTCTTCCGAGCGCGCGTCGTCGACGTGGCGACGGATGCCCTGGTGATCGAGGTCACCGGCGACCACGGCAAGGTCGAGGCGCTGCTGCGCGTGCTCGAGCCATACGGGATCAAGGAGATCGCCCAGTCCGGCCTGCTGGCCATCGGGCGCGGCGCCAAGAGCATCACCGAGCGCGTCTTCAAGAACTAGCCACGTCAATCCACCCCAACAGAGAGATACGCAACGCATGACTGAGATCTTCTACGACAAGGACGCCGACCTGTCGATCATCCAGGGCAAGAAGGTGGCCGTGATCGGCTACGGCTCGCAGGGCCACGCCCATGCGCTGAACCTGCGGGACTCTGGCGTCGAGGTCAAGATCGGCCTCAAGCCCGACTCCAAGTCGGTGCAGAAGGCGACAGAGGCGGGCTTCGAGGTGCTGACCACCGCCGAGGCGGCCAAGTGGGGCGACGTGATCGTCATCCTGGCGCCCGACCAGAACCAGCGCGGCCTGTACGCCGCCGACGTCAAGGACAACCTGGAGCCCGGGAACGCGCTGCTGTTCGGGCACGGCTTCAACATCCGCTTCGGCTACATCAAGGCGCCCGCCGGCGTCGACGTGATCATGGTCGCGCCGAAGGGCCCCGGCCACACGGTGCGCCGCGAGTACGAGGCCGGGCGCGGCGTCCCCATCATCGCGGCGGTCGAGCAGGACGCAACGGGCAGCGCATGGGCTCTGACCTGGTCGTACGCCAAGGCCATCGGCGGCCTGCGCGCCGGCGGGATCAAGACCACCTTCACCGAGGAGACCGAGACCGACCTGTTCGGCGAGCAGGCGGTGCTGTGCGGCGGGGTCTCGCACCTCGTCGAGTACGGCTTCGAGGTGCTGACGGAGGCGGGCTACCAGCCGCAGATCGCCTACTTCGAGGTGCTGCACGAGCTCAAGCTGATCGTGGACCTGATGTGGGAGGGCGGCATCGCGAAGCAGCGCTGGTCGGTCAGCGACACCGCCGAGTACGGCGACTACGTCTCGGGGCCGCGCGTCATCGATCCGCATGTGAAGGAGAACATGAAGGCGGTACTGGCCGACATCCAGTCCGGCGCCTTCGCCACGCGCTTCATCGCCGATCAGGATGCCGGCGCCCCGGAGTTCCTCGCGCTGCGCGAGAAGGAGGCCGCCCACCCGATCGAGGCGACCGGCAAGGAGCTGCGCGCGCTGTTCGCGTGGAAGCAGCAGGACGCGGACTACGTCGAGGGCAGCGCTGCGCGCTAGCAGCGCCGCTCGTCGACGGTTCAGACGCGGAGGCCGGGGGCGATCCTCCCGGCCTTCGTGACATCGGCGCCGCGGCTCGCGGCCCGCGGCCCGCTTAGGCTGGCGGCATGACCACCGCTCTCGGGATGCCCGCGATCCGGCGCGACCCGGCCGTTGCGCCTTCGACGGCGGGGCGTCCGGATGCCGCGGGCCTGGTCGATCGATTCGGCCGGGTCGCCCGCGACCTGCGGGTCTCGATCACCGAGAAGTGCTCGCTGCGCTGCACATACTGCATGCCGGCCGATGGGCTCCCCGCGATCCCACGGGACGACCTTCTGAGCGCCGCCGAGATCGCCCGCCTGGTGGGGATCGGATGGCGGTCCCTGGGCGTGAAGGAGGTGCGCTTCACGGGGGGCGAGCCGCTCACGCGAGGCGATCTCGTGGAGATCGTGCGGTTGAGCGCGCTCGCCGCCCCCGGCATCCCTCTGGCCATGACGACGAACGGGATCGGCCTCGATCGCCGCGCCGCCGCCCTGCGCGAGGCGGGGCTGACGCGGGTGAATGTGTCGCTCGACACGGTGGACCGCGAGCACTTCAGCCGTCTCACCCGCCGCGACCGGCTGCCGGCCGTGCTGCGCGGGATCTCGGCCGCGCACGCTGCGGGCTTCGCCCCGCTCAAGATCAACGCGGTGCTCATGCGCGAGACGCTGTCCGACGCGCCGGAGCTGCTGGCCTGGGCGCTCGCGCACGGCGCGCAGCTGCGCTTCATCGAGCAGATGCCACTGGATGCCGACGAGGCGTGGCAGCGATCCGAGATGGTCTCCGCGGCCGAGCTGCTCGACGTGCTGTCGTCGCGATTCGCCCTGACGCCGATCGGGCGCGACGACCCATCGTCGCCCGCCGAGGTGTGGGCGGTGGACGGCGGACCGGCGCAGCGGGGGCCCGCGACGGTCGGGATCATCGCCTCGGTGACCCGCTCCTTCTGCGAGGCCTGCGACCGCACCCGCATCACCGCGGAGGGGACGGTGCGCTCATGCCTGTTCGGCGACGACGAGACCGATCTGCGCGGCCTGCTGCGCGCCGGGGCGACGGATGACGAGCTCGCGGACCGCTGGCGCGCGGCGATGTGGGGCAAGCAGGCCGGGCACGGGATCGGCGCCGCCGGCTTCGTGCGTCCCGTGCGATCGATGGGCGGCATCGGCGGATGACGCAGCTGCGCTATTTCGCGGCCGCCGCGGAGGCTGCCGGCCGCGACGAGGAGCAGTGGGATGCGCCGCTCGCCACGGTCGGCGAACTGAAGTCTGCGCTGATCGAGCGGTACGGCGCAGCCATGGAGCGCGTCCTCCTCACCGGGTCGTTCCTCGTGGACGGCGTGGTCAGCCGGGACCCGGCACGGAAGCTCGGGGCGCGCGTCGATGTGCTGCCGCCGTTCGCGGGCGGGTGACCCGCGGCATCCGGACGGTCGAGCCGGCCATGCACCGTCGGGCTCAGTCCACGGTGAGCTGGCTGTACATGCCAGCGGCGTAGTGGCCGGGAAGGTTGCACAGCAGTTCGTAGCGCCCCGGGCGAAGAGACAGCGTCACCCATCCCGATGCTCCCGGGAGGATGCCATCGCCCCCTCCGGCTGCGCAGCTCGCGGAGGCCTCGCCGAGGCTGCGCGACTCGTCGACCCGGGAGTCGCCGCCCAGCGGACGCGAGCCGGCGAGCCCGGCGCCGTCGAGCGGGAGCACGATCAGCTCGTGGGTGACCGATCCGAAGTTGGTGGCGAGGAACGAGACCTTGCCGGACGGGACGGTGGCGCGGTCTGCCCGCAGCGACATCGCGCCGGTGCCCATCATCCCGTTCACCGTCATGCGCCCCATGTTGGAGAGGGTGACCCGCACCACGGCGCCTTTCAGCGCAGGAGCCGCGCATCCGGTGGAGGAGCCGCCGAGCGACCCGCTCGGGCCGGATGCGATGCCGACCAGCGCGAGGGAGCCCGCCGCAAGCACCAGGGTCGCCACGGCGCCGAGCACCACCACCCGCCGGCGCACGCTCATTCGGGGCGCCCGAGCAGCGCGCGGCGCCGGCTCTCGAACTCCTGCTCATCGATCTCGCCGCGGGCGAAGCGCTCCGCGAGGATGTCGAGCGCCGGCGCATGCGGCGCCGGCACGACCGGGGCGGACCCGGCGCGCGCGCCTCGCACCAGCACGATCACCAGGGTCACGACGACCGCCCAGAACACCAGCATCCCGATGCCCATCAGCACCCAGGTCCCGACGCCCCAGCCGGGGCCCCATCCGTACATCATGGGCCCGATGCTAGGCGAACGGCAGCGGGCGGGCCAGGGCCGGAAGTCCTGCGCCGACCGCCGCGCGCTCGGGCGGGCGGCCGGCGCGGACCGCCGGTCGGGGCTCAGCCCAGCCCGACCCACTCCGACGCCCCGCCGTCGAGGTGCTGGCGCTTCCAGATCGGCACCCGCTCCTTGATGAGGTCGACGAGGCGGGCGCAGGCGGTGAAGGCGTCCGCGCGGTGGGGCGCGGCGGCGGAGGCGATCAGCGCGACGTCGCCGACCACGAGGTGGCCGATGCGGTGCGCGGCGGCCACGCGCAGGCCGGAGGATGCGGCGATCTCGGTGCACGCCCGAAGGAGGAATGCCTCGGCATCCGGATGCGCCTCGTAGTCGATGGCCGAGACGGCCGCACCGTGGTCGTGGTCGCGGATCACGCCCTCGAAGGTCACGACGGCTCCGTCGGCGATCGTGAGCACGAAGGCCTCGATGGCGGCCCGGTCGAGCGGCGCATCCGTGACCTGCGCGAAGACCTCAGCCATGCGTGTGCCCGCCGCCCGCCAATTGGTCGAGCAGATGGGGGAGCAGCCCGTCGAGCACGGCGAGCCCGTCCCGCACGCCGCCGGGAGAGCCTGGCAGATTCACCACGACGGTGCCGCCGGCGACGCCTGCCACCGCGCGGCTGAGCGCCGCGGTCGGCGTGGTGGCGCGACCGGCGGAACGGATCGCCTCCGCGATGCCGGGCAGCTCCTGGTCGAGCACGGCACGGGTGGCCTCGGGGGTGCGGTCCTGCGGGTGGATGCCGGTGCCCCCCGTCGTCAGCAGCACCGCCGGGTGCGTGCTCAAGGCGGCCCCGATCGCGGTGGCGACCGCGGCATCCGGGCTGATGACGACGGGATCGGGGGCGAAGCCGCGCGCGCTCAGCCATTCGGCGATCACCGGGCCTGTGGTGTCGGCGCGGCTGCCGTCGGCGGCGCCGGTGGAGGACACGATGACCACGGCTCGGCCGCGCTGCGGTGTCGGCGCGGCTCCGACAGGCTCGACCCGCGGGTTCTCGCGGCTCCAGCTGCCGCGCTCGCCCCCGCTCTTCGAGATCAGCCTGATGTCGCCGAGCACGGCGGCCGGGTCGACGGCTTTGATCATGTCGTGGAGGGTGAGTCCGGCGATGGCGACCGCGGTCAGCGCCTCCATCTCGGCACCGGTGCGCGCCATGACCGACGCCGATGCGCGGATCTCGATCGAGTCGATCCCGAGATCAAAGTCGACGGTGACGCCGTCCAGCGGCAGCAGGTGCGCGAGCGGGATCAACTCGCTGGTCCGCTTGGCCGCCGCGATCCCGGCGATGCGCGCGGTGGCGAGCACATCGGCCTTGGGGAGCGCGTCGGCGCGCACCAGCGCGATCACCTCGGCGGTGGTCTGCAGCCGTCCGCCCGCGACGGCGATCCGGTGCGTGATCGGCTTGGCGCCCACGTCGATCATGCGGGCGCGGCCCTCATCGTCCAGGTGGCTGAGGCGGCCCGCGTGCCCGTTGGAGTGCTTGTGCTCGCTCACAGTTCCCACGCCTCCACAGGATCTCCCGCCGCCAGTTCGGTCACATCCTCCGGGACCACGATCAGCACATCGGATGCCGCGAGCGCCGTCACCAGATGCGAGCCGGGTCCGCCCACCGCCGTGACGCCGTCGCCCGCTGTGCGCCGTCCGCGCAGGAACTGCCGCCGTCCCGGGATCGAGCGCACGGCGGAGTCCAGAACGCGGGTCTCCCGCCCTGCGGCCGGCAGCCCGGCCAGCTCGCGCAGGGCCGGGGCGACGAACAGCTCGAAGCTGAGCTGGCTGCTCACCGGGTTGCCGGGGAAGCACACCACCGGCACGATCGCCGCCTCGCCCCATGAGCCGAGCGCCTGCGGGCCCCCTGGCTGCATCGCCAGCACGTCCACGTGGGCGCCGCGCGGTTCCAGCAGCTCTCGCACCACCTCGTGGTCGCCCATCGAGATGCCGCCGCTGGTGAGGATCAGCTCGGCGCCGAGCCCGATGGCGGCGTCGAGGAGGGCCTCCAACTCGGTGGCATCGTCGCGCACCCGGCCTTCGAGCACGACCTCGGCCCCCGCCGCGCGCACGGCGGCGGCGATGGCGACGCCGTTCGAGTCGTAGATCTGGCCGGGGCCGAGCAGCTCCCCGGGTGCGAGGAGTTCGCTGCCGGAGCTGATCACGGCCACCCGCACGCGCGGAACCGCCTCGACGGCGGTGATCCCGGCTGCCGCGGCCGCCGCCAGATGCCGCGACGCCAGCCGGACTCCGGCGGTCAGCACGACCCCCCCGGCGCGCAGATCGGATCCGGCGTCGCGAACGTATTCGCCGACCGCGCGCCCGCGGGCGATCCGTACGTGATCTCCGGACGCAGGATCGGCGCCGGCGAGCGTGTCCTCGACCGGGATGACGGCGTCGGCTCCGTCGGGCATGGGAGCCCCTGTCATGATCCTCACCGCGGTGCCGGGCTCCAGCGCCGCGGGGGCGCCGGGTGCTGCCGCCACCTCGCCGACCACGGGGAGCGTGACCGGAGCGGCCGCGACATCCGCCGCCCGCACGGCGTAGCCGTCCATCTGCGAGTTGCGGAAGGGCGGCAGATCGATCGGCGAGGCCAGTTCGACGGCGAGCACCCGGCCGAGCGCCTCGGCGAGCGGCACCGTCTCGGGATGCCGCGGGCGCAGCGGTCCGAGCGCGGCGAGCACGCGCTCGCGGTAGCCGTCGACCGAGCTGCGCGCGGAGGGGGCGTCGTCGCCGGAGCGGGCGGCCATCAATAGGCCGCCATCTCGGGCTCGACCTGCACGCGCCAGGCGTCGATGCCGCCGGCGAGGTGCCGCACTCGTGTGAAGCCGGCCTCTTCGAGCACGTCGAGCGCGCGTGCCGAGCGCACGCCGTGATGGCAGAAGACGACGATCGGCGCGCCACGGCCCCCCGCCAGTTCCTCGACCTCGTCCAGCCGCTCCGGCAGTCGGCCGAGCGGGACGAGGACCGAACCGGGCAGCGAGACGAACGACGCCTCCGGCGCTTCGCGCACATCCAGCAGCAGCGGCGGGGTCTCGTGGATGCCGGCGGTCGTCGGTCCGGCGAGCAGCTGCGCGAGCTTGGCCGGGGTGATCGAGCGGTCGGGGTCGGGCTCTCGGACCGCGGTGCGCTCCTCCAGCGAACCGGGGCGCTCTGCATCCGGATCGCGGCGGTACTCGATCTCGCGGGTCGTGCCGGTCAGCGCGTCGTACGACGCCACCCGGCCGATCAGCGGCTCTCCGACCCCGGTGAGCAGCTTGATCGCCTCCCCGGCCATCATCGCGCCGATCACCGCGCAGACAGTCGGCAGAACCCCCACGAGCTCGCAGCTCATGGCCGCGTCGTCGTCGGGCTGCACCGGGAACAGGTCGCGGTAGTCGACACCCTTCTCGTCCCAGGCGACGCCGAGCTGCCCTGCGTACTGCGCCGCCGAGCCCCACACCATGGGGATGCCGCGGATCGCCGCCGCGTCATTGGCGAGGTAGCGCGTGGCGAAGGTGTCTGAGCAGTCGATGAGCAGATCCGCATCCAGCAGCAGCTCGAAGGAGTTGGTGTCGACGAAGCGGACGTCGCGCCGGATGACGGTGGTGCCGGGGGAGAGGCGGGCGACGGCATCCGCTGCGGAATCGACTTTGGGCCGCCCGAGGTCGGACACGCCGTGGATCGTCTGCCGCGCCAGGTTGCTCGCCTCGACGGTGTCGTCATCGACGATCGAGATCGTGCCGACGCCGGCCGCCGCGAGGGCCGGGATGACCGTGCTGCCCAGTCCGCCGGCGCCGATCACGAGCACGTGGGCCTCGGCCAGCCTGCGCTGGGCGCCCGCGCCGAAGCCGCCCAGCACGCGCTGGCGCAGGAAGCGCGGGGAGTCGGGGTCGACCGAGGAGACCATGCTGCGATTCTTCCAGCCGCAGCCCGGCTTCGCCGCCGCAGGCCTGCCGGGGGGAGACCGATTCCGCATATGCGGCTAATCTGAGCACATTGTGACGCAGGTGCCGAGAAGAAGGACGATATGACCGAGTTCCGCATCGGCGAGGCCGCCGCGCTGCTCGGGGTGAGCGACGACACCGTTCGCCGCTGGGGCGAGGCCGGCCGGCTGCGCATCCGCAGATCCGACCACGGTCGCCAGGTGGTCGACGGGGTGGAGCTGGTGCCCCTGATGAGGGATGCAGCAGCCGAGTCCCCGATGGCGGCCGCCTTCCCGCTCACCCGTGCTTCGGCGCGCAACCGCTTCACCGGCGTCGTGACCGCCGTCACCCGGGACACCGTGATGGCGCAGGTCGAGTTGCAGGCTGGCCCCTTCCGCGTCGTCTCGCTGATGAGCCGCGAAGCCGCGGACGAACTCGGGCTCGCCCCCGGGATGCTCGCCGTCGCGAGCGTCAAGGCCACCGTCGTGGTGATCGAGCTGCCCGAGCAGCACCTGTCCCCGCCTCCCGCCCCCGCCCAGGAGGACGGATGAGGATCCGATCGCTGCCGATCGCCGCAGCGGCCGTCGCCGCGCTCGCCCTGGCCGGCTGCTCCGGCGCCGGCTCGGGCACCCCGGCCCCGAGCTCCACCCCGGACGGGCTGAAGGGCACGGTGATCGTTCTGGCCGCGGCATCCCTCACGGAGGTCTACGGCGGGCTGGCCGCGAAGTTCGAGAAGCTGCACCCCGGCGTCAGCATCATCGAGAGCTTCGGCGGCAGCTCCGCGCTCGCCGCCCAGATCGTGCAGGGGGCCCCCGCCGATCTGCTCGCCACCGCCGACGAAGCCACCATGAAGACCGTCGCCGACGCCGGCCTGGCCGCCCAGACCCCCATCGTCTACGCCACGAACGTGCTGACGCTGGTCGTGCCGCCGGCGAATCCCGCGAAGGTGACGGAGGTCGCCGAGCTGGCGAACCCCGCCGTGAAGGTCGCGCTCTGCGACACGGCGGTGCCATGCGGCTCCGCTGCCGTCGCGCTGCTCGCCGCCGAGAAGCTGACCGTGACCCCGGTGACGCTCGAGACGGACGTCAAGGCGGTGCTCACCAAGGTCGAGGTCGGCGAGGTGGATGCCGGGCTGGTCTACGTCACCGATGCGCACTCCGCAGGCGGCAAGGTGAAGCAGATCGCCATCCCGGATGCGGCCAACGTGGTCAACCGCTACCCGATCGCGCTGCTGAGCGGCTCCGCCGACAAGGCCGCCGCGAAAGCCTTCGAGGATTTCATCCTGTCCACAACCGGTCTGGCCGCCCTGAAGGCGGCCGGCTTCGGCACCCCGTAGTCCGGCACCCCGATGCGACGCGACGACGGCTCCGACATGCCCAGGAGGATGCGCCTCAGCGGCCCCGCGGTCATCATCCGGGTGATCGCGGGGCTCGCGCTCGCGCTGCTGGTGCTCCCCCTTCTCGGGATCCTGCTGTCGGCCCCGTGGCCGCGACTGCCCGCACTGCTCGTGGCGCCCGCGACGCTGCAGGCGCTCGGCCTCTCGCTGCTCACGGCGCTGATCTCGACAGCGCTCTGCCTGCTGCTCGGGACGCCGCTGGCCGTCGTGCTGGCCCGCTCGGTGTCGTGGCCGGTCGTGCCGCGGCGGCTGCTGCGCGCGGCGGTCACGATCCCGCTCGTGCTCCCGCCGGTGGTCGGCGGGCTGGCTCTGCTGCTGCTGCTCGGGCGCAACGGGATCCTCGGCAAGTACCTGGCTCCGATCGGCGTGACGATCCCCTTCACCACGGGCGCCGTCGTCATCGCGCAGACCTTCGTCGCGATGCCCTTCCTGGTGTTCGCCGTCGAGGGCGCCCTGCGCGGGGCCGACCGCCGGGTCGAGCTCGCGGCAGCCTCGCTGGGAGCCTCGCCGCTCCGGGTGTTCCGCACCGTCACCGTCCCGCTGGTGGCGCCCGGGATCGCCGCAGGCGCGGTGCTCTGCTTCGCCCGGGCGCTCGGCGAGTTCGGCGCCACCATCACCTTCGCGGGCAGCTACCCCGGAATCACCCGCACCCTGCCCATCGCGAGCTACCTGGCATCCCAGAGCGATCTGAACCAGTCGATCGCGCTGGCGCTGGTTCTGCTCGTGGTGTCGGTGGCGGTGCTGCTGGGACTGCGGGACCGGTGGCTGCCGGGGGTGCGCGGATGACGGCGTCCGTACTCGTGGCCGACTTCAGCGCTCGGCAGGGATCGTTCCAGGTCACGGCGGCGTTCGGGGTGGTGGCCGGGCGTCCGCTGGCGCTCGTCGGACCGAACGGCGCGGGCAAGACCACGGTGCTGAACGTCCTGGCCGGGCATCTCGCGGTCGGCAGCGGCAGCATCCTGCTCGGCGGTCGCGACATCGTCGACCTGGCGCCCGAGGCACGGCGGGTGGGCCTGGTGTTCCAGGACTTCCTGCTGTTCCCGCACCTGACCGTGACCGACAACGTGGCCTATGGAATCCGGATGCGCGGCGCGCGCCGCTCGGCGGCTCGTGCGGCTGCGCTCCCGTGGCTCGAGCGCTTCGAGCTCGGCGCGCTCGCCGGGCGCTACCCGCACGAGCTCAGCGGCGGCCAGGCGCAGCGCGTCGCACTCGCCCGCGCGCTCGCGGCGGAGCCGGATGCTCTGCTGCTCGATGAGCCGATGGCGGCGCTCGACGTGGAGATCCGCGACGAGGTGCGCGCAGAGCTCGCCGCTCACCTGCGCGACTTCGCCGGCCCGACCGTGGTCGTCACCCACAGCGCGGCGGATGTCGCGGCCCTCGCCGCCGACGTCGTGGTGCTCGAGCGGGGCGCGATCACCCAGCGCGGCAGTTGGGCTCAACTGCGTGCGGCTCCCGCGACCCCATACGTGCGCAGGCTCGTGGAGCGGCGCGAGGAGTAGCGCTCGGGGCCGCGGGCTCGCGCCCGGTCACCGGTCGGTCAGTTCGTCGGGTCCCCCTCGACGGGGTGCGGCCGCCCGAGCGCCCCGAGCACGACGACGACCGCGGTGATGAGCGCGGACATCAGCAGCCCGAATCCGATGCCGCCGTGCAGCAGCAGCGCGCCGGTCGCGGCGCCCGCCCCGATCAGCAGGATCGCGCCGGCGCGCCGGGCCCACGGGTGCTTGTCCATGCCGCCGCCGAAGCGGGAATCGAAGGCGAGTCCCACCAGGGTGGAGGTGACGACGACGGTCGTGACATCCGCGACGCCGATGTGGCGAGCCGAGCCGGCCTGCGCGCCCATCGAGAGCCCCATGGCGCCGGTGATCGCCAGGTTGAGCGGCTCGGGCCGCACCGCGACCGCGAAGGCGGAGCTCGCCGCGACGCCCAGCAGCAGCGCCACGCAGATCAGCAGCACGGTGGTGCGCGGATACCAGCCCGCCTTCAGCCCTTTGAACGTCCGCCCGGCGATGGCGGCGCCGATCAGGAAGCAGGCGAGCGCGATGACCGGGCCGAGGATCGGCAGCTTGCTCGAGGGGTCGGCGATGGCCATCGCGAGGATCACCACGTTGCCGGTCATGTTGCCGGTGAAGACGCGGTCCAGGCCGAGGTAGCCGACGGCATCCACCACCCCTGTCGAGAAGGTGAGGGCGAGCATGAGGCCGAGGTGCAGCCCCGAGGGGTGGTCGCGCAGGCGGCTGATCATCGGATCCTCTCGGTAGTGTTGACGACAATATCCGACCTGCTGGGAGGCCCGTCTTCGCATGAGCACCGCCGTCGTCCTGCAGCCGGGGGAAGGACCGATCCGCTCCACCAGCTACCTCCCCGCCGATCCTGCGGCGGTGTTCTGGGGGCATCTGCCCTGCGAGGCGGATGCTGCGGTGCTCGAGGTCGACCCCGGCACCGAGGTGACGATCGACACGATCAGTCACGAGGGCATCCTGGAGGATCAGGGCAGTGATCCGCTCGCCTTCTTCGCATCGCACGGCGTCGCCCGGGATGCGGTGCTCGGCGACGCGATCGACCTGGCCGCGACCCGGCGCCGCGACCCGGCCACCGACGGGCCGCACGTCGTGACGGGACCGATCGCGGTCCGCGGCGCTCAGGCAGGCGACCTCCTGGCGATGACCGTGGTCGAGACGCTGCAGCGGGTGCCGTACGGGGTCATCTCGAATCGGCACGGGCGGGGCGCGCTGCCGGGCGAGTTCCCGCGCGGCGACGCGACCGTGAGCATCTTCTCGCCCGTCGGCGGCTCGGGGTCGACCGCCTCGCTGCCGCGCGCGGCCGGGGCGGAGCGCGACATCCACTATCCGCTCGCCCCCTTCCTCGGGACCATGGGGGTGGCGGTCGCCGGTTCGGAGCGGCCGCATTCCGTGCCGCCCGGAGCTTTCGGCGGCAACATCGACATCAAGCTGCTCACCGCCGGGGCGACGCTGTACCTGCCGATCCAGGTGGAGGGCGCGCTCGCCTACGTCGGAGATCCGCACTTCGCCCAGGGCGACGGGGAGGTCGCCCTCACCGCGCTCGAGGCCTCGCTGCGCGCGACCGTGCGCTTCGATGTCGTGCCGGCGGCGGATCCGCTCGCGGAGTTCGCGCGCGAGCACGGGCCGTTCGTCGAGACCGAGGAGTACCTGGTGCCGACCGGGCTCGACCGGGACCTGCGCGATGCGATGAAGAAGGCGGTGCGCTCGGCGATCGCGCTGCTGCATGCCCGGTACGGCATGGATCCGGAGCACGCATACGCCTACCTCTCGGCCGCGACCGACTTCGATGTGTCGCAGGTGGTCGACCTGGTGTGCGGGGTGCATGCGCGCATCCGGAAGGCGGACTTCGCGTGAGTGGCGCGCATGTGCGCCCGCCGGTGCACCTGCCCGACGGAGTCTCCGAACCGGATGGGCTCGTGGATGCGGTGCTCGCCTACGAGGCGGCCCTCATGGCGGACGACGTGGCGGCGCTCGACGGCTTCTTCGCCGATGGGCCGGACACGCTGCGCGGGGATGCCGCGGGGCTCCTGGTCGGGCACGACGCGATCGCGGCATTCCGGCGGGGTCGGGGCGGGGCCGCGCCGCGGACCCTCGTGCGGATCGAACTGCGCCCGGCGGGCGCCGACTCGGCGGTGGCGGTCGTCGAGGTCGCGCCGGCCGGTGGCGGGCGGGGGCTGCTGACGCAGTTCTGGACGCGTTCGGCGGATCGCTGGGTCATCTCGGTCGCGCAGGTGTCGGCTCCGGCTCCCGCGATCGATGCGCGGGTGTGGCGGGTGGTCGGGTCGCCGCTGGTGGCGCCGGAAGCGGGTGCAGCCGCATCCGGACCGCTCGCTGGGCAGACCGTCGCCGTCAAGGATCTGTTCGATGTCGAGGGCTTCCGCGTCGGGGCCGGCAATCCGGCATGGCTCGCCGAGGCCTCGCCGGCGGACGGCACAGCGCCGGCGCTGGCTGCGCTGCTCGCGGCCGGGGCGTCGATCCGAGGGATCGCGCAGACCGACGAGTTCGCGTACTCGGTCGCCGGCGCGAATGCGCACTACGGGACTCCGCCGAATCCGCTCGTGCCCGGCGCCCTGCCCGGTGGTTCCAGCAGCGGACCGGCGTCGGCCGTGGCATCCGGTCAGGCGTCGATCGGGCTCGGCACCGACACCGCGGGCTCCATCCGCGTTCCCGCCTCGTACAACGGTCTCTGGGGGCTGCGCTCGACGCACGAGCTGGTGAGCCGGGAGCGGGTGCTCCCGCTGGCCGAGAGCTTCGACGCCGTCGGCTGGCTGACGCGTTCGGCCGCCGTGCTGCGGGATGCCGCGACCGCCACGATCGGGACCGGCGCCGGGGCCGGCGCCCCGGTTCCGCTCGC